>QWQF01000160.1 GCA_003669125.1 Planctomycetota bacterium | reverse complement strand
TTCAGCCGAGTCCGCAGCGAACTGTCATAAACGGTATCGTCCACGCGGATGACCATGCCGCCGATCAGCGACGGGTCGGTCTCCGCTTCAAGAATCGGTTCAAACGCAAACGCCGATCGCAGCTTGTCGCCGATCGCCTTCCGAGACTCATCCGACAGCGGTTTCGCCGTCTTGACCGAGACTCGCTTGCGACCCGACGACCGCTCGTTCTGAATCCGCGCTGCCTGCAATATGTTCGGCAACAAATCGAGCCGATCGTGCCGAGCCAACACTTTCAAAAAGCTCGTGATGAACTCCGAGCCACGCCCGGTGACAACTCGCTCAATCAGCTTGAGCTTGTCGCCTCGATTGATCGTCGGCGAAACCAACAACTGCTCGAAGTCCGGATTTCGCTGCAGCACGTCATCGACGAACGACTGCCCCTCTTCAAGAGCAGCCTCGACACCAATCGTGCTCACCGCCGCACCGAGAAACGATTTGGCATAAACCCGCGCGATCTGCATCACACTCGGGTCTTCCATCACGCTCGCGATTTTTGTCTTCAGCGGCTCGGCCATAACACCCTGCATCCAAAGTTAGGTCTTCGAACCAATCTGATTGAGCGCATCTTGCACGAGGCGTTTTTGGTCGTCGTCGGACAACGCTCGCCCAAGCACGTTTTCGGTAGCACCGATCACATTGGACGAAACGAAATCGAACAACTCCTTCATCGCCAGGTCGCGAGCGTGCTCGATGTCCTCGACCGCCCGCTTCCGAGTCGCTTCGGCTTCTTTGTTCGCCGTCGCGACAATGTCCTGCTTCGTATGCTCCGCGTCCCGGCGGGCTTCGGCCAAGATTTCCTTGACCTCGTCCTGCACCTTGTCGAGCTTCTTGGCATGTTCGGCGAGCATCTGCTCCGCCTTGACTCGCGCCGCTTCCGCGTCCGCAATCTGCTGCTTCATGCGGCTCTCGCGAGTATCCAACCCCTGAATCAACGGCCCCCAGGCCGCCTTCTTCAGGACGAGGATGTAGACCACGAACGTGACCAGCGACCAAATGGCCAAGTCTTGATGCCATTCAATCACCGGACGCTTCCCGTGGGACTCGCCCGCCGCGTGAGCCTCATCCGACGCGAAGGCCGATGTCACGAAATCGAACTGCCCCAAGGACAGACCGATCACCAACAGCGACAAACCAATCAACTTGCGCATCGAGGCACCTCAATGACGAGTGGAGGATGGGCACTCTTGCCCGTCCTGATTTCGAGCGACGAGCAAGAGTGCCCATCCTCCGACGAACTACTTCACTTCCGGGAACGGGGCACCGTGAATGATGCAGACGATCAACGCGAAGAACGTCGCACCTTCGATGAGCGCGGCCGCGATGATCATCGCCGTCTGAATGTTGCCCGCCACTTCCGGCTGACGAGCCATGCTCTCCAGCGCGGACGAGCCGATCTTTCCGATGCCGTAACCGGCACCGATGATCGTCAGAGCGGCACCAATCGCGCCACCACTGAACAAGGCTTGACCTTCGGCGGCCGTTGCCACGGTCCCCATTGCCAACAAGGCCGCAATGGCCAACGAACAAATCTGAAATGCCTTTGCCACTGTATCGTCTCCTCTGAAACTAGGTTGTCGGGGCCAAACCCCGCGTTGCCAATGAACCGATTTCGTTTGGTAGCCACTCTCGCCAGAGCGTGGCTACGGACTTAGTGCGGATGCACCGCCGTCCCGATAAACAACGTCGCCAAGAAGGCGAAGATGTATGCCTGCAAGAACGCCACAAACAGCTCCAGCATCCCGACGCCGATCTGGGCCGCGATACTGGCTGGGGTCACCACATAAAAGAGCGGATTACTGACTGCAAACGTCGCGATGAATCCCAAGAACACGGCGATAACCGTGTGCCCGGCCATGATGTTCGCAAACAGACGGACGGCCAACACGCCGTGCTTGATGAACAAGCCGAGCAACTCGATGCCCCAAATCATCGGAATCAGCAGAGGCTTCAATGCACCAGGGACATCCATCGTCGGACAGAGCGCTTTCCAGAACCCAACGAAGCTCAACTCTTTCGAGCCGTAGAAGACAGTCGCTCCGAACGCCGTGACGGCCAGCGCGCCAGTGACATTGATCTCACCCGTTGCCGAACCGAGCCACGGAATCGCGCCGATTAAATTGCAGATCAGGACGTAAAAGAAGCAACTCCAAATGAACGGCAGATACTTGTCCGCCGGATGAGCGTGCTCAACCTCGGCATGCGCGTGGCCGTGATGACCATGATCATCATGCCCGTGATCGTCATGGCCATGATGACCCTCACCGATCGTCGGACGGACGACACTGTCTCTCAAATAAACAGCCAACATTTCCCAGAAGTTCCACCATCGCCCGCTGACCGGCTGTCCGCCACGAACCCGCTTGGCCAAGCCGGTTCCGATCCAAAACACGATCAACGCGGCGACCAACTGCAGGACCATGAACTTCGTCAGGTGCAGCGGGCCGAGATGCGGCAACGGCCATTCGCCTCCGAGGAATTGCGGTACCTCGAAGTACTCGTAGTCGCGGACGTGATGGAAGGTATCCCCAGACATCGGGGCAAACTCCAAGGCCGACACAAGACGGAAACAAACTACGCAACTGGCCGCGACGGCAGGCTCGACGTGTTCGCCTCGGGCGACTTCACGATGAGCAGCGTCTCAACCAGCAACGTCACGGAATAAAACACAACGAGCCAACTCAGGAATTCTTTCAGCCCCAAGTCGGTTCGAACTTCATGCAGCAATAGCGTCGCAACCAGCACGACGAACATCCGCAGGCCGGAACCCGCGAGAAACGCATACGCCTTGCTCTTGGCGAACCCAAAGTACGGAATCGCAAAGAACAGAAAACAACCCGGCAGCCAGCACATCAAGGCCGAGTAAGTCAGCCCTTCCAACCCCAACACCCCAGCCAGCCCGTAAGCCGGACCTGCGAGCACAACCCACAGCGCAGCGGCACAGACGGTGAGAACACCACAGCGCTGCCACGGAGATTGAGTCGTTGGAAGTGACGTCATTGTTGCGAAGAACCAGAGTTATCGGATGTCTTCTCAGACGAACTTGAAGGAGGCCTCTTGGGTGGCGGCGTCAGTCGTTTGACCAGCTGAGCAAAACTCGTCCCCGCCACAAAGAGTCCGAAACAGGCACCAAGCACCGTCAGCCACGGCGAGATTCCCCAGCGCCGATCCAGCCAAAACCCCGCACCCGCCGGCAGAGCCATTTCCAGCGCGATCGTAGTGATTTGATGCACCCATCGCGAAGCAACGACCATCGGAGGCTCAGAATCCTGGCGTGGCATACTCACACCGCCTCCAGGGACCGACGGAAAGGGGCGGACAGTAGTGGTGGCTTTTCAACCGAGCAAGCGTCTGACTGACAACTTCGCAAGGAATTCTTAGGCTGCGGATTGGCGGCTTCTCACGGACGGGAATCGCTCTTTAACTCCTGACGCTTGCCGGCTTGATACAGCTCTTCCATTTCCTGAAGCGTCGCGTCGCGGATACTGCGACCTTGTGATTTCAGCGCCTCTTCGATGAATCGCACGCGGCGTTCAAACTTTGCGTTGCTGCGGCGGAGAGCTTCTTCGGGATTGATCTTCCAGCGTCGAGCCAGATTGGCCACCACGAACAGCACGTCACCGAATTCCGATTCAATTCGATCGCGTTGAGCCGGGTCCACAATTGGCTCGTCGAGGACGGGAGCCGTCTCGACCGAAGCCGCCATTTGCGGAATTTGGCCGTCGGAGAACAGCTCGTGGGCGAGTTCGTCGATCTCTTCGCGGAGCTTGTCGAACAACATCGCTCGGTGCGGGAAGTCATAGCCAACTCGCGCCGCCTTCTCGGACACCCGAGCACACCGGGCGAGGGCCGGCAACGCCGCTGGTAATCCGTCGAAGATCGAGCCCCGCTGTTTCTCGTGCTGTTTGGCTCGGTCCCAATTCGTCAGAACTTCTTCGGCCGTGTGAGTTTTCTCCGCGTCGAAAACGTGCGGATGCCGAGCGATCATCTTTTGCGTGATGACGCCGATGACCTGCTCGATGCCGAAACGCTCCTCATCTCGGCCGATTTGAGCGTCCAGCACGACCTGCAACAGCACGTCGCCGAGTTCCTCGACGATCGCCGTGTCATCCTTCGAGTCGATCGCCTCCAACAGTTCGTAAGTCTCTTCGAGCGTGAACGGCTTGATCGTTTCCAGAGTCTGCTGCCGGTCCCACGGACAACCGGTCGGCGAACGGAGCCGAGCGATCACCTCGCACAAGCGAGCGAACGCGGCTCCGACAGCCAGCAAATCGGGAGGCATTCCAAATTGGGAGGGATCGGGCGAGGACATGAGGCGGTACGTTGGCGAGCCTCGACGTGATTCGCAAGTGGCCTCGAGGCCGATACACTCGGCCGCCACTTTCTTGGAAACGAACGGGGCAACAAGCCGTGCGGACGTGTCGCTTGGTGACGCTGGGCTGCAAAGTCAACCAGTACGAAACGCAGCAGATCAAAGAAGCATTGCTGCGCGCCGACTTTCGCGAGGCGGCGGAGTCAGAGCCGGCCGACCTCTGCGTCGTCAACACTTGCACGGTGACTGAGAACGCTGATTCTCGCGGGCGGCAAGTCGTACGGCAGTTGGCTCGCGAGAACCCGAATTGCCAGACGATTGTCACCGGCGGCTACGCGACTCACGATCCGGATTCCGTCGCGCGGTTGCCGAATGTGATCGAAGTCGTCCCCGACAAACGGGAACTGCCCGATGTGCTGCTGCGATTGGGTGTCGCTGAATTTCCGACCGGGATCAGCCGCTTCGACGGACACAAGCGAGCGTTCGTGAAAGTGCAGGACGGCTGCCTGCTGCGCTGTCCGTACTGCATCATTATCATTCCGCAAGTCCGGCCGAGACTCGAAAGCCGCTCGCCCGACGACATCGAAGCCGAGATCCGCCGGCTGATCGACTTCGGCTACGAAGAAATCGTGCTGACCGGAATTCACGTCGGCCATTACGGCGTCGATACAACTCGCGGCCGATCGGGACGACCACCGTTTCGCTTGTGGCATCTGCTGCAACGGCTCGATCAAATCCTCGGCCGCTGGCGGCTGCGGTTGTCGAGCATCGAGGCGGCTGAGTTCAGCGAGGATTTCATTTCCGCTGCGGCCGACTGCGAACATCTCTGCCCGCACTTTCATCCGGCTTTGCAGAGCGGTTCGGATACGGTGCTCGCACGAATGCGGCGGCGCTACCGCGTTGCTCAATTTCTGGAGACCGTCGCCAAACTGCACGAGCGACTGCCGAATCCGGCTCTCTCGACCGACGTGATCGTTGGCTTCCCCGGCGAGACCGACGAGGAATTCGAGCAGACACTCGACACTTGCCGACAAGCTCGCTTCATGAAAATCCACATTTTCCCGTTCAGCCGCCGCCGCGGAACTCCTGCCGCCACGATGCCGAATCAAGTGGCCGCACCGGCCAAGAAGCAGCGTTGCCAGGAACTCGCGCGACTGGAAACCGAACTGACTCGGCAGTACGCGTCCACACTGGTCGACCACCCGGTCGAGGTTCTCGTCGAAGGAGTATCCGCATCGCGTGCGGGATTCGTGCAAGGAACCGATCGCCGTTATGTGACTGTTGAGATGCCGGGAGACTCGCGGGACTTTGGTCACTTAGTCACGGGAAGGGCTCAGCGGTTGGAGGCGGACGAATTAGTTGCGATCCGATTTTCCGCCCCAAATCAGGCGAGCGTCTTCGCCTCGGACTGCTTAGAATCCACTCCAACTCATCGAGCAACAACGGACTGCACGATCCACGAATCTCCGGCCTGAGAACCAGTAAGTGTCGATCGGTTCGCGAAGAACTCGAAATCTCGAAGGTGCGATTCATGCCTCTGCCCGGTCATCAGTCGAACAGCTACATCACTCTCGCAGAACATGGCGACGTCTTGGTCGTCGGCTTCAAGACGCGACTGCTCAACGATGAAGAGAACATCGAGCAGTTGGGTCAAGAACTGTTCTCACTGGTCGAGCAGGCCAACTGGCTGAAACTGGTACTCGACCTGACCAATGTCGAATACTTGACCAGTTCGGTGCTGGGCAAACTCATCACGCTGCACCGCAAGTTGCACCGCAGTCAGGGCAAGATGGTTCTGTTCGGCTTGTCTGAGGGCGTGGATTCGATTCTGCGGACCAGCAATTTGCTGACGTACTTTGCCGTCGCCGAGAATCGCGATGCAGCGATCGCTCAGTTGACCTCCTGACAGTGATCAAGACGAGGTAACTGTGGCTCCGCTGATTGTGATCGAAGGCATCGACGGATCCGGCAAAGGGACGCAGGCTCAACAACTGACCGAGCGATTGGCCGCCACCGGCCGCCGAGTCCAACTGCTCAGCTTTCCGCGATACCGCGAGACGTTGTTCGGACACGCGATCGGCGATTTCTTGAATGGCCGCTTCGGCCAACTCAACGAAGTCCATCCCTTCCTGGCCTCGGTGCTGTACGCCGCCGACCGTTTCGAATCGAGGAGCGTGCTCACCGACGCGTTGCAACAGTCCGATGTCGTCATCTGCGACCGCTACGTCCCCTCCAATCTCGCGCACCAAGGTGCCAAGCTCGAAGGTGCGGAACGCGACGAACTGCTGCGGACGATTGAACGCATTGAGTTTGAGGTGTTCGCACTGCCGCGTCCCTCGTTGGTCGTGCTGCTGGATGTCCCCGTCGATATCGCTCAGCGCAACATCGCCGCCAAGAAGCCACGCAGCTACACGGACAAAGCCGCCGACCTGCAAGAAGCCGATGCCGGCTATCTGCAACGAGTCCGCGACGTCTACTTGCAGCTCGCGACCACTGATCCAATCTGGCAGCGAGTGGAATCTGTCCGCGCCGGCAAACAACGATCGATTACGGAAATCGGCGACGACATCCTTGGTCGAGTCTTGCCCACATTTGCTTGAAGAAGTGTCGGCAGCAGTCTCTCTTGGAGCGGTCGCAACGGACGCCATACGATTCACAGGCCAGACCTCAAGAGGAGTGCCTGACATCAAGGTGGACCGCTCATGACCAATCAGAAATATCTCGTCACCGGCGCGGCCGGGTTCATTGGGTTTCACACCTGCCAGAAACTGCTGGCTCGCGGAGACACGGTGGTCGGGTATGACAATCTCGTCCCGTACTATCCGGTCGAGTACAAGCACGCTCGGCTGAAGCAGCTTGTCGGGCAGCCGGGGTTCACGTTTCAGCAGGCGGACCTGACGGAACGCGAACGGCTGATGAAGCTCTGCCGCGATGAGAAGTTCGATGTCGTCATCAACCTGGCGGCTCAGGCGGGGGTCAGGTACTCGCTGGAGAACCCGCACGCGTACGTCGAGGCCAACGTCGTCGGCTTCGTCAACATTCTGGAGGCCTGCCGGCACAGCGGCGTGAAGCATCTGGTGTATGCCTCGTCGAGCAGCGTTTACGGAGCGAACACGAACAACCCGTTCTCGGTGCATCACAACGTCGATCACCCCATCAGCCTGTACGCCGCCACGAAGAAGGCCAACGAACTGATGGCTCACACCTACAGCCACCTGTTCGCTCTGCCGACGACCGGCCTGCGATTCTTTACCGTCTACGGCCCGTGGGGGCGGCCGGACATGGCGCTCTTCCTGTTCACGAAGGCGATCCTCTCTGGCAAGCCGATCGACGTCTTCAACAACGGCCAGATGCGCCGCGACTTCACCTTCGTGGACGACATTGTCGAGGGGATCGTCCGCGTCGCCGACAACATCCCGACCGGCAACCCCAATTGGAGCGGCGATCATCCCGACCCGGCGACCAGCAAGGCTCCCTACAAAATCTACAACATCGGCAACAACCAACCGGTCGAACTGCTGTACCTGATCGAGACGCTCGAAAAGTGTCTCGGCAAGACGGCCGAGAAGAATTTTCTTCCGATGCAACCGGGCGATGTCCCTGCGACCTACGCCGATGTGGATGACCTGATCCGCGACGTTGGCTTCAAACCGGCGACGCCGATCGAGACGGGCGTCGCGAGGTTCGTAGAGTGGTATCGCAGCTATCATGGCGTTTGAAATCCGTACCGCCCCCTAGCGATCGCGGTACGGCTAACTTTTTGTCAGGAGATATCTAATGAGCATTCGCAAAGGCATCATCCTCGCCGGAGGTTCCGGCACTCGGCTGTACCCGGCGACGCAGGTCATCAGCAAGCAGTTGCTGCCCGTGTTCGACAAGCCGATGGTCTATTACCCGCTGGCCACGCAGATGCTGGCCGGGCTGAGACATATCCTGGTCATCAGCACGCCGCATGACTTGCCGCTGTATCGCAGGCTGTTGCAGGACGGTTCGCAGTGGGGCATGCAATTCGAATACGCAGAGCAGCCCAATCCCGGCGGACTGTCGCAGGCGTTCCTGATCGGCGAAGAGTTTCTCGCGGGCGATCCGGCGTGCCTGATTCTCGGCGACAACATTTTCTACGGACATCAGCTTTCGCAGCAGTTGCAGCAAGCGGCCGAACGTGACTCCGGCGCGACCGTCTTCGCGTACCACGTCCGCGATCCGGAGCGGTACGGCGTCGTCGAATTGGACTCAACCGGCAAGGCGATCAGCATCGAAGAGAAGCCGAAGCAGCCGAAGTCAAACTTCGCCGTCACCGGCTTGTACTTCTACGACCGCCATGTCTGCGAGTACGCCAAGACGCTGAAGCCGTCGCCGCGCGGTGAGTTGGAAATCACCGACCTCAACCGCGTGTACCTCGAACGAGGTGAGCTGCAAGTCGAGACGTTTGGGCGTGGCTCGGCGTGGCTCGACACGGGAACTCACGAGTCGCTGATCGAGGCCAGCACCTTCGTGCATGTGCTGGAAACTCGGCAAGGCTTGAAGATCGCCTGCCCGGAAGAAATCGCCTGGCGCATGAAATGGATCGACGACGCGCAGGTCCGTAAGCTGGCCGAACCGATGAAGAACAACAGCTACGGTCGTTACTTGCTCGACCTCGTGGCGCGGAGTGAGTGAATCGAATGAAAGTCATCGTCGGCTTGGGAAATCCCGGAGATCGTTACGCGCGGACTCGGCACAACGTCGGGTACGACGTGATTGACGATCTCGTGCGTCGATTCTCGTTGCCGAAGTCGCGGATCAAATTCGAGGCGGAGACGTGGGAACTGGAACTCGGCGGCGAGAAGCTGTGGTTGCTCAAGCCACTGACGTTCATGAATCTCAGCGGTCGCTGCGTGCGGCAGTGTCTGGAGTTCTTTCAACTTTCGCCGAAAGATCTGCTGGCGATCTCGGACGATCTCAACTTGCCGCTGGGCCAATTGCGGATGCGA
The DNA here is from genome assembly GCA_003669125.1 of Planctomycetota bacterium. Classification (GTDB taxonomy): domain Bacteria; phylum Planctomycetota; class Planctomycetia; order Planctomycetales; family Planctomycetaceae; genus SXKJ01. The sequence continues at coordinate 7,342 of QWQF01000160.1, read as the reverse complement.
GCGTCCGGTTCGGACGGCGGCCAAAAGGGACTCCGAGACATCCAGCAGCAGTTGGGGACGCCGGAGTACGCTCGGTTGCGAATCGGCATCGGCCGGCCACCGGGGCAGATGGACTCCGCCGATTTCGTGCTGTCCCGATTCGCGAAGTCCGAGCAGCCAGACATGGAGCATGCGATCGTCGGCGCGGCGGACGGCGTCGAGCTGTGGGTCCGTTCGGGCATTGCGGAAGCCATGAACCGCATCAACGTCTCGCTGCCCAAAGACGGCGGCTGATCGCTCGGCGAACGGCTTGCCCTCGCGTTACACTGCCGCCACTTCACAAGAGGACGAGGCAAAACTAGCACGACGCGCCAGCGAGTGGTCAGCACTTCCGGCGAAGACAACCTCTCGCTGGCGCGTCGAGCTATTTCGGGAACTGCTTCGAGAGGACTTCATGGCGACAGACAGCGAAGAACTGCGAGACCGCGGCGAGCCGATTGAACCCGGACCAAACTCGGTCGGGTTCGTCGAGAAACGCTCCGCGACGCTCTTTGTGCCGCCGAATCCGCTGCGACTGGCCGGCGGCGGTGAACTGGGGCCGGTCACGGTTTCGTACGAGACCTACGGTGAACTGAGTCCGCAAAGTGACAACGCAATCTTCGTGTGTCACGCACTGACCGGCGACGCGCACGTCGCGGGGTGGCACACGCCGCAGGATCGCAAGCCGGGTTGGTGGGACGAGTTCGTCGGTCCCGGCAAAGGTCTCGACACGAATCGCTACTTCGTGATCTGCGCGAACGTGCTCGGCGGTTGCCAGGGGACGACGGGGCCGCGCAGCCTCAACCCGCAGAACGGCGAGTCCTACGGACTCAACTTTCCGTTCATGACCGTCGGCGACATGGTCGAGGTTCACGCCGAGCTGGTCCGGTCGTTGGGCATCACAAAACTATTGTCGATCGTCGGCGGTAGTCTCGGCGGGATGCAGGTGCTGGAGTGGACCGCTCGCTACCCGCAGATGGTTCAATCTGCAATCTGCATGGCGACGGCCGCGAAGCTGACTGCTCAGGGGATCGCCTTCAACGCGGTCGGCCGCCGAGCGATCTGCACCGACCCGAACTTTCACGGCGGGCAATACTACGACAAACCACAAGGCCCCAGCGTCGGCCTCGCACTGGCTCGCATGGTCGCACACATCACCTATCTGTCGGATGCCTCGATCGAAATGAAATTCAGCCGCCGTCTGCAAGCGGGTGACAAGCTCTCGTACGACATGATGCGACAGATCGAGTTTCAGGTCGAAAGCTATTTGCACTACCAAGGCAAGCGATTCATCGAACGCTTCGATGCCAACAGCTACCTCTACCTGACGCGAGCGATGGACTACTTCGACCTCGCCGAAGGTCGCGGATCGGTGGCCCAAGCTCTGAGCCAGACGAACGCACGGTTCCTCGTCACCAGCTACACGTCCGACTGGCTGTTCCCGACGACCCAAAGCAAGTCGCTGGTCCGAGCCATGATCGAAGCTCGCCGCCATGTGACGTTCATCGAACTGGAAAGCTCCTACGGTCACGACGCATTTCTGATCGAGGTTGAATGGCTCGAACGGCTCGTCCGGCCGTTCCTCGAACAGACGCTGCTGGCCATTCGTTCGTAGGAGTTCTTCCATGATCATCGACGTCCACAGCCACGCGTGGGAGTACCCCGCGCACTTCAGCGACGACTTCCGGCAGCAGGCCAAGCGTGCGAAGGCCGGCGTCGAAATGGATCTGACCGTGACCTACGACGCCTATCGAGCGACCGCGCCCGACGACACGATCACGATTGTCTTCGGCGGAAAGGCGAAGCTCAGCGGCTTGTGGGTCGATGATCGCTACGTCGCGAACTACGTCGCCGCTGATCCCGCACGGCTGATCGGCTTTCTGTCGGTCGATCCGACTCAGCCCGGTTGGGAAGACGAACTGCGATTCGGACACCAGGAACTCGGCTTGCGGGGCATCAAGCTGCTGTCGATGTACGCCGGCTTTCGGCCCGATGACTCGCGTCTCGATCCGCTCTGGCAGTACGCCACCAAGCATCGCCTACCGGTGCTGTTGCACACGGGCACGACGTTCATCGCTCAAGCACCGCTGGAATGCACGTTGCCTCGGCACTTGGATGTCGTCGCGACGCGGTTCCCCGAAGTGCGGATCATCATGGCCCACCTCGGCCACCCTTACGAGGGGGAAGCGATCGTCACGGCTCGCAAGCATCCGCACGTCTTCTGCGACATCAGCGCGTTGCATTACCGACCGTTCCAATTTTATCACAGCCTGATGCTCGTGCAGGAATACGGCATCTGGGACAAAGTCTTGTTCGGGACCGACTATCCCTTCACGACGGTCAACGCGACGCTCGACGGCTTGAGAAAACTCAACGACATGCTGGCCGGCACCGCGCTGCCGCGACTCAGCCACGAGGCGATCGAGCGGCTGATCCACCGCGACTCGCTGCCACTGCTGGGACTGAGTTGATCTATCATCCGGATTTCGGATGCCATGTTGGTCGATGCCGGATACCATGCTCCCCGATCCGTTCTTCTCAATTCCGGAGGCCTTGAGATGCGAAACCTCGTTTGGACACTGACATCGATGGTTCTGGTGGTCTGCGTGAGCGCAGCGGCTTGGTCGTCGGAAGCGGATGAACTGCGTGCCAAAGCCAAGGCCGTGCAGAACGAGGCCGATCGCGCCGCGAAGGAAGGCCGCAGCGAGGAGGCCGAAAAGCTGTACCGCCACGTCAAAGATTTGTTGCAAGAGGCTCAGAAGCACGAACCCAAATCGGCAAAGGTGTCTGGCCGTGAAAACGAGTTGCAGCAACAACTCAAAGCATTGATCGAGAAAGAACAACACGCCCAGAAGTCCGAAGACGAAGACGCTCTCGCGAAGTTGCGAAAACTCCGTGCCGCGACGGAGCACGAGTTGGCCAACTTGCGAGAACACGGCGAACGGAAGATTGCTCCGAAACGCACCGGCAAACATCCTCCGGAGGCTGTGGAGGAAACCGGCATGCGCATCAAGCACATCCGCGTCGCGGTCGAGAATCTGAATGCCGCCGGGTTCCACGACATCGCCGAGGAATTGGCGCACAAGGCAGATGCAATGGAGCGTGAGCAGGCACAAGCTCACGGCAAGATCGCGAAGACGCTGTCACCTCCGGAGAAACGCAAGCACTTCGACCCCGAACAAAAGCACCCGGAGCCGAAAGGAAAATTCGCCCCCGGCCACGCTCCCGTCGAAGACTTGCGTCACGAACTCCAACGCCTGCGAGCCGAACTGAATGAGTTACGGGAAGAGATCAAGAAGCGTCCGTGACGGCGGCGGACAGAAGTCAGCCGCTCCTTGCCGCTTTCGAAATTGGTCACTCATGCTGAACTGTCTCCGTCATTGGCCGGTTGACCGAAGTTGGCGATGCCAATTTGGTGTCGTGTTCGCGGGGGTGTGCCTGTTGTGTATTTTCGGTGTGACGGCGAGGGCTGCCGACACCAAAGGCGATCTGTTCTTTCGCGAAAAGATCGAGCCCGTGTTGAAGGCTCAGTGCTATTCGTGCCACTCGCGGCAAGCGGATGAAGTACAGGGTGGGTTGCGGTTGGATTTCAAAGCGGGCGTGCTGCGCGGCGGAGACACCGGACCGGCGATCGTGGCGGGAAAGAGCGGCAAGAGTTTGTTGATTCAGGCGATTCGCCATGAGGGCGATCTCGTCATGCCTCCGAAGAAGCCGAAGCTCACGGACCAGACGATTGCGGACTTCGTGAAGTGGGTGGAGATGGGTGCGCCCGATCCGCGCGATCGCGAACCGACCGACGCGAATGATTCCAAGTTCGAGGAAGCTCGGAAGCATTGGGCGTTTCAGCCACTGCGGAGACCTGCGGTTCGAGAAATTCCCTCTCAGATTTCAAATCTGAAATCTCAAACGCCTGATGCCGACAAACGGACTTTGATTCGGCGAGTCACATTCGACCTCATCGGCTTGCCGCCGACTCCGGAAGAGGTCGATGCGTTCATCGGCGATGAGTCAGTCGATGCCTACGAAAAGGTGGTGGACCGGTTGCTGGCCAGTCGGCACTTTGGTGAGAAGGCGGCGCAGCAGTGGCTCGATGTCGTGCGTTTCGCCGAGTCCGAAGGGTACGAGTACGACCGACACATCCCCGGTGCGTGGCGGTATCGCGATTACGTCATCAACTCGTTCAACAAGGACAAGCCGTTCGATCAATTCCTCACCGAGCAACTCGCCGGTGACGAGATCGACCCGGAGAACCGTGAGTGTCTAACCGCGTCGATCTTCCATCGCCTCGGCCCGGTGCGACGCAATGCAGGGAACACCGACATCGCGTTGAGTCGCAACGAAGTGCTCACCGAGCGAACGGACATCATCGGCTCGGCGATTCTCGGTCTGACGGTCGGGTGCGCTCGCTGCCACAACCACAAGCTGGAGCCGATCACTCAGAAGGATTACTACCGCTTGCAGGCGTACCTCGCGGCGACCGACGAGCACAACATCGTGCTGGCCACTGATGACGAACAACTTGCGTGGGAGGCGGAAACCAAGAAGGGCAAGGACGAGATCGCTCGCGTGCAGACGCAGGCCAAAGAAGCGACCGACGCCGCCGAAAAAGATCGGCTCGCGCGACTGATCGAGGACTTGGAAGAAAAGCTCCCCGCGCCGCTCGCTACGATTCCCAGCACGCACAACGACTTCGCGAAGCGAACCGCGATGCACGTCTTGAAACGCGGCGTGTGGGAGAACAAGGGCGAGCCGGTCCAACCGCGTCCGCTGAGCGTGCTGGTCACGGAAGACGTTGCCGAACTCTCACCCGGTGAGACTCAGCCGCGAACGCAATTGGCGAAGTGGCTGACGTCCGCCAGTCACCCGCTGACCGCGCGAGTCATCGTGAATCGTCTCTGGCAGCAACACTTCGGCGTCGGCCTCGTGAAGACGGGCAACGACTTCGGCCTCAAAGGCGAACGGCCGAGTGATCCTGAATTGCTCGACTGGTTGGCCACGTCGCTGATCGACAACGACTGGCGGCTCAAACCGCTGCATCGGCTGATGGTGTTGAGTGCGGCGTATCGCGCGGGTGTCGCTTGGACGACTCCTCGCCGACTCTCCGCCGAGGAAATCCGCGACGCGATGCTGGCCGTCTCCGGGCAACTCAACCCCAAGGCGGGCGGGCCGAGCGTGATCGTGCCCGTCGATCCCGAACTGGTGGACCTGCTCTACAAGCCGTCGCAATGGGCGATCACGTCCGACGTCAGCGAGCACGATCGGCGGTCGGTTTATTTGATCGCCAAACGCAACCTGCGGCTGCCGTTCTTCGAGAACTTGGATGCTCCCGCGTTGCAGACCAGTTGTGCTCGCCGAGAATCGAGCACTCATCCGCCGCAAGCGTTGGAACTGCTGAACGGCACGCTGGCGAATGATCTCGCTCAGGCGTTCGCGAAGCGACTGGAACGGGAATGCGGCAGCGGTCACGAAAAGATCATCGACCGCGCGTTCCGACTGGCTCTCGGCCGATCACCCACGGCGAATGAACTTCAACGGTCTTCCGAATTCCTCCGCGAGCAACCGCTCAGCGAGTTCTCGCTGGCCCTCTTCAACCTCAACGAATTCATTTACATCCGATGACTCGTGTCTTCCTCTGTGTTGAACTTATTTTTAACACAGAGACACAGTGGGCACAGAGTCGGACCAAAGGGCAAGTGAGATGATCGGCACGACCAACAAGCCGCACTCGAAAACGACTCGCACGCGGCGGGAGTTTGTGCGTGAGGCGTGTTGCGGATTCGGTGGGCTGGCGTTGGCGTCGTTGCTGCACGACGAACAACTTCGTGCGGCGATCTCGAATCCGCTAGCGGCGAAGCGGCCGCATCTGCCGGCGAAGGCGAAGTCGGTCATCTTTCTGTTCATGGCGGGCGGGCCGAGTCACGTCGAGACGTTCGATCCGAAACCGCTGCTCAACAAGCTCAACGGCCAGAAGCGGCCGGAGGAATTCGGCGAGGCGAAATACCAATTCGTCCACACGGATGCTCGGCTACTGGGAACCAAGCGGACGTTTCGCAAATACGGCGAGAGCGGCATCGAGGTCTCCGATTTATTTCCGCACACGGCGACGTGCATCGACGACATCGCGGTCTTGCGGTCGTGCCACGGCGACAGCGTGGTCCACTCGGCCGCGCAGTACGAGTTGTTCTCTGGCCGTGTCGTGCCTGGTTTTCCCAGCATGGGTTCGTGGCTGCTGTATGGCCTGGGCGCGGAGAGCCAATCGTTGCCGTCCTACGTCGTGATGCCCGATCCGAAGGGTGCACTCGAAGCGGGCCAGCCGATGTACGCACACGGGATTCTGCCGGCGATGTATCAGCCGACGATGTTTCGACCGGGTGATCGCCCGGTGCTCAATTTGGATTTGCCCAAGCACGTCAGAGCTCAACAACGTCGCCGCACGTTGCAGTTTTTGCGCAGCCTGAATGAGTCATCACTCAACCCCGCCGACGAGGAGTTCCACGCGCGCATCAACGCCTACGACGTCGCGTTCCGCATGCAGACCGAGGCCCCTGAGGTGTTCGACCTCTCGCGCGAGTCTCCAGAAACACTGGACCTCTACGGCATCGGCTCGGAGCCCACCAACGATTACGGCCGACGTTGTTTGTTCGCGCGAAAGCTGGTCGAGAATGGAGTGCGTTTCACCTGCGTCGTCTCCGGCGGCGGGCCGGGGAACATGCAGTGGGACGCTCACGGCGACATCGAAGAGAACCACCTTCGCAAGGCGGCCGAAACCGACCGACCGGTGGCCGCACTGCTGAAGGATTTGAAACGGCGAGGGCTACTCGACAGCACGCTGGTGCTGTGGGGCGGCGAGTTCGGACGCTCGCCCGATGCGCAATCAGCCACAGGTGGACGCGATCATCACAACCTCGGCTTCTCGATGTGGATGGCGGGCGGCGGCATTCGCGGCGGACAAGCCGTCGGAGCCACGGATGCGATCGGACTCAAGGCGGTCGAGAAGCCGATCCACTTTCGAGACATCCACACGACGATCCTGCATCAACTCGGACTCGATCAGCATCGGCTGACGTATCCGCATCTGGGCCGCGAGGAACGGCTGACGTTTCTCGAAGGCAAAGTGATCGAAGAAATCGTGTCGTAGGATGGCCGCCCCCGGCCGTCCGTGTTTCAAATTTGAGATTTGAGATCACAACTGTCCGGCTATAAATCGAAGAGCATCAACTGACTATGGCAATCACTTGTCGAATCGTGTTCTGTTTTGATCGAAAGAGCCTTAGAAAGCGGGGTTTTCTCGAACAAAGTCAGACTCAGGATTTGCAGAATTTCG
>QWQF01000041.1:15000-16780 GCA_003669125.1 Planctomycetota bacterium | reverse complement strand
TCACCACCGAGTTCGACGCCACGGGACTCCCCCCCGGCAGCTATGAGTTCAAAGTGGTCGGCAAGAACTCCCAAGGCAGCGGCCCGGAAAGCACGGTCAGCACGATCGTCGTGGGCTGACCGGGATGATTCATGAGTCGTGCTGATCCACAGCCTGCGTAACCAAGCCCCAGCCTCGCGGCCGGCAGCGATCAGTCCCAAGTCGTCGGCAAGAACTCCCAAGGCAGCGGCTCGGAAATCGCGGTGAGTACGATCGTTGTGAGCGAGTGCCTTGTCGGAACGAAAGCCCCGGGTCGCGAAATCAGCCGCAGGGCGCTAGCCCCGGTTGAACCGGACGCTAGCGCGTGCCGGCTGATCGGTGAAACCCGGAAATCAGGCGGTGACAACGCACGAGTGCGGATGGTCGGAGTGTTTGAGTTCAATCCTGGCACCGGTATCATGCGGCCCGATTTCCACTGTCATCGAGGCCCGCATGTCGCCGTTGTCTTTACGTCCTGAGCTTTCCGGCCCGCGAGCGATCCCGTTTCAACCGCCGCAGGGGGACTTGGCGCTGCTCGCCGGATCGGCGAATCCTGTGCTGGCTCAGTCGATTGCGAATCACCTTGGTGTTCCGCTGGTGCCGGGGCGAGCCCACGTTTTCAGCGAAGGGAACGTCTTCGTCCGTGTCCGTGAAAACGTCCGCGGCCGCGACGTGTTCGTCATCCAAGGCGTTCATCAGCCGGTCAACGACAACTTCATGGAGTTACTGTTCTGGATCGACGCCCTCAAGCGCGCCAGTGTCTCGCAAGTGACCGCCGTCATCCCGTTCTTCAGCTATGCCAAGGGGGACAAAAAGGACGAGCCGCGAGTCAGCATCCGCGCTCGCGTCTGTGCGGATTGCCTGGAAGCCGCCGGCTGCGACCGCGTCCTGACGATGGACCTGCACAGCCCGCAAATCCAAGGTTTTTTCCGCATCCCGGTCGATCATCTCTACGGCCGACATGTGCTCTGCGATGCCATCACCAAGCTGAATATCCCGGATTTAGTCGTGTGTAGCCCGGATGTCGGCTTCGCGAAGAGCGCCTCGCAGTACGCGAAAATCCTGGGCGTCCCGGTTGTCATCGGCAACAAACACCGCGCCGATCACGACGAGAACGCCGAGATTCTGGAAGTCATCGGCGACGTCTCTGGCAAGAACGTCGTGCTGGTGGACGACTTCACGATCACCGGTCGCACGCTGATCAGCATGGCTGATGCTCTGAAGCAGCGCGGTGCCAAAGACATCTACGCCGCCGTCACGCACGCCGTGCTTTCGAAGGGTGCCGCCCCGCGCATCGGCGAGAGTTCCATCAAGCAAATGCTGATCACTAACACCGTCGAGACGGCAACGGACCCGCTGCCGCCGAACATCTCGGTGGTCTCTGTGGCTCCGTTCTTCGCCGAAGCGATCCGCTCAATCCACGACCGCACGAGCGTCAGCAATCTGTTTCCCGAGCCGTGATCCTGTGGTTTTTGGAGGCCGTTCGCATTCGAGAATTTCGCGGCGGATTGGCGACTGCGGTGTGGCAAAATTCCGCCGACCGACCAAAATCCATCGACCTCCAGGCGAAAGGACTTTTCGATGGCGCGTTGGATTCCCCGCAAGCGGACAATTCTGGGCGGAACATTGGTGATCGGTTTAATCGCCGGCATTTGGCTCTCCGACAACCTGCCGCACATGGGCAGCGGCTTCGGGTTAGGCTCCGGCGGTGACGGAATTCTCGGCCAACCGGCCGCGAGCAACGTCGCCGTTCAGGCCGGAG
>QWQF01000041.1:0-10000 GCA_003669125.1 Planctomycetota bacterium | reverse complement strand
GGTGTTGCATGTCACTCAGCATCGGCTGCGCGAGAAGTTGTATCTTGGCGAACACGGTTTTCCGGTCACGCCGTTTCGAGCGGTTCGCTCGGCCGAAGAATTGCAGGTGGCGATTCGAGAACTTGGTTGTCCGGCCGTGTTGAAGACGGCAGGGTGGGGATACGACGGAAAAGGACAGGCCAAGATTCAATCGATCGATGAGGCAGTGCCTGCTTGGGAGCGACTCGGGACGAGCGAAGCCATCTTGGAAGGCTTTGTGGATTTTCGGCTCGAAGTTTCGGTCATCGGTGCGAGAGGATTCGACGGTGAGTTCACCCATTTTGGTTTGCTGGAGAACTCGCACTCGAATCACATTTTGGATGTCACGGTCGCTCCGGCGCGGGTCTCGGCTCGTGTTGCGGCGGAAGCGGAAGCGATCGCGCGAGGCGTGCTGGAGTCGCTTGATGTGGTTGGTGTGCTCTGCGTGGAGATGTTTCTGACGCACGACGATCGGCTGCTGATCAATGAACTGGCTCCGCGGCCGCACAATTCGGGGCATTTGACGTTTGATGCGAACGTGACCAGTCAGTTTGAACAGCAGGTGCGAGCGATTTGTGGTCTCCCCTTGGGATCGACGGAATTGCTTCGGCCGTCGGCGATGGCGAATCTGCTGGGAGATGTTTGGGAGAACGGCGAGCCACGCTGGGCGGAGGCGCTCCGTTTGCCGGAAGTGAAGTTGCATTTGTACGGCAAGTCGTCCGCACGAGCGGGACGCAAGATGGGGCACCTCACCGCGATGGCCGATTCAGCGGATGAGGCGGAGCGGATCGTCCGTGAAGCGAGACGCCGCTTGATGGGATGAGTTGCTGCAGGCTTCACAAGCGGGCACTCGAAGAGTGCGGGGTGCCGAGCAGCGTCGCGTAGACCTCGCGAATTCTCCGAGTCATCGTCTGATGCCGGAATTGCTCGGTGAATCGCTCGCGGCCAGTGCGTCCGAAGGCCTCGCGCAGGGCCGGATCGGCGACCAGGATGTTGATCGCGTTCGACAGTTCCGCCACGGACTGCGGTGGCAGCAGATAGCCGGTCTCGCCGGAAATGATCACTTCTTTTGCTCCGTCCACGTCGTAGCTGATCACAGGCTTGCCCGCGATCAAACCTTGAGGCAACACACGAGCCAAGCCCTCCCACAAGCTGGTGTGAACGACGATGTCCATTGCGTGGATCAATTCGGGAACACGGCTTGGCGGGACGAGACCGGTGAAGACGAAGTGCCCGCTGAGCCCGAGGTCAGCGATGTACTTTTCAAACTCGGCGCGGAGGACGCCGTCGCCGACAAGCAGGAACTTTGCGTTGGGGTTCCGAGCGACAACGGCGGGGGCGGCAGCGATGACGTACTCTTGGCCTTTGAGATGAAACAAACGTCCGATCTTGCCGATGACGACGTCGCCCGGTTGCAGTCCGAGTTCCTGCCGCACGACCTCTCGGGATCGAGGGGGGGACAGGAACGGTTCGACTTCCATGCCGCTGTAGATCGTCACGAATTTTTCGCGCGGGGCGATGCCGGCGGCGACGTATTGGTCGGTCATCGCGTCGCAGACACTGAGGAATTTCTCGCAGCGACGAGCCGCCCATTTCTCGGCGAGCCGATACAGCTCGTGAGCGATCGGGTTCTGGCCGTAGTGAAACGAGGCTCCGTGGATTGTGTGCACGGCCGGAATGCCGAGCTTCGCGGCGGCCGCTCGGCCGAGGATTCCCGCCTTCGAACTGTGCGTGTGGACGATATCCGGCTTGATCTCGCGCAGCATCGCGATCAGGGCGCGATAGGCCTTCCAATCTTGCCACGGCCGGATGGATCGCTGCAGTTCGGGCAGCACGCGAAAATCGAAACCGCCGTGACGAGCACGCTCTTCGAGACTTCCTTCCGGTCCCAAGCCGGGGCCGGTGATCAGCGTGACTTTGTCGCCGTAGTCACGATGTTGATCCTCGACGGTCAGCAGTGTGTTTTCCTGTGCTCCGCCGATGATCAGTCGCGTGATGAAATGGACGACGTTCATGCTGAGGCGGATGGAGTTTCGTTGGGAGTCGCTCGATCGTGAGTCTGACGTCGCTGGAAAGGTATCGACCAGCATCGCGAGTGACTACGACGCTGAGCATCTCGCGACCCTCGTGATGCGGTGAGTTGGCCGGTATTCTGTCGAGCCGAAACCCATTCACCGAAGAACTTGGAGCTGCTGCCATGAGATTCGCTCGACACGGTTTGTTGCTGGCTCTCGGATTGTTGTTGGGAACACTCCAGGCAGAAGACTCCGCGACGAAAGTGGCTGCTGAGTTGTCGGTCGAGGTTCAGCCAACCGATCCGAAGTTGGCGAAGATTGTGCTGGTCGCGGGGTCGAATTTCTTCAAGCCGGGTGAGCACGAATACGTCGCGGGCTGTGCCGTGCTTCGTGATTTGCTGCGGCAGACCCCCGAAGTGTTTCCAGTGCTCGCGTTGGACTGGCCGAAGAAACCGGAAACGCTGGCCGGTGCGAAAGCGGTCGTGTGTCTGTTCGATGGCGGCGACAAGCATGCATTGCTTGCGGCTGACCGAATGGGGCAATTGCGAAAGTTGACGGATGAAGGAGTCGGACTCGTCGGGTTGCATCAGTTCGTGGATGTGCCGAAAGAGGTCGGGGACCGGATGCGGGACTTGATGGGAGCAGCGTGGGAGAAGGGGCATTCGCAGCGAGCACACTGGGTCACGCGATTCGGGACGTTCGCCGATCACCCGGCGAACCGCGGCGTGACTCCCTTTCAGATCGACGACGGTTGGTTGTTCAAACTTCGATTTGTGCCAGAGATGAAGGGGGTGACTCCGTTGCTCCGCACGGTTTCGCCGAAAGCGGCCAGCCAAGAATTGACCGATGAGTCGATCGTTACGTGGCTTTACGAGCGTCCGAACGGCGGACGGTCGTTCAACTTCACTGGGACTCATCTGCACGCCAGCTTGGCCGAAGAAGGCTATCGGCGATTTCTGATCAACGGAATTCTCTGGGCGGCTGGAGTCGAAATTCCGAAGTCTGGTGCGCCGGTGTCGCTGACTCCCGAAGGATTGAACAAGTACCTCAAGCCGGGTCCGACTGCCGCCAAAAAGTGAGCAAGCCGAGAGGCGCGGAGGATGGCCGCCCTCGGCCGTCCCTTGGTTCGCAGGAGTTTGTCACCAAATCACGGACGGCCGAGGGCGGCTATCCTCCGAAAGGAACGCAACCATGTCGCGCATTTCTCGTCGTCAGTTTCTGGCATCGACCGCTGTTGCGGCTTGTGGGCCGATGATCCTCTCTTCGCCGGCTCGCGGGTTTGCGGCGGCCAGCGAACGGATTCGGTTGGGGTTCATCGGCATCGGAATTCAGTCGCGCGGGCACTTGAAGCGGTTCGTCGGGACGAGCGACACGCAGGTGATCGCGGTCTGCGATGTCGTCACCGAGCGGCGCGAGGACTCGAAGCGAATCGTCGAAGAGGGCTATGCCAAGCAGAAGGACGTTGGTTCGTACAAAGGCTGCGCGGCGTACGTCGATTTCCGCGAGCTGCTGGCTCGTGACGACATCGACGCGGTGGTGATCGGTACGCCGGATCATTGGCACGCAATCCCGGCGGTGATGGCCTGCCGAGCGGGCAAGGATGTGTACTGCGAGAAGCCGTTGTCGCTGACGATTTCCGAAGGGCGAGCGATGGTCGATGCGGCTCGCAAGCACGACCGCGTGTTCCAAACTGGCAGTCAGCAGCGCAGTGAGTTCGGCGGCCTGTTCCGTCGCGCGGTGGAGATCATCCGCAACGGACATCTCGGTGAGATCAAGACGGTGCGCGTCGGCGTCGGTGGCCCAGCCGTGACGTGTGATCTGCCGACGGAGGAATGTCCGTCCGGCACGGATTGGAACTTCTGGAACGGGCCATCGCCGGAACGCGGCTACAACCAAATCTTGTGCCCCAAGGGAATCCACAATCACTTCCCGGCGTTTCGCAATTACCGCGAGTATGCCGGCGGCGGGATGGCCGACATGGGTGCGCACCACTTCGACATCGCCCAGTGGGCACTGGGCATGGACAACTCCGGCCCGGTGAAGATCGAACCACCGGACGACAAGGCCACGACCGGTTTGAAGTTCACCTACGCCAACGGCATCGTCATGTCTCACGGCGGCCCCAGCGGCTGCACGTTCGAGGGAACGAAGGGAACGCTGTACGTTGATCGCGGCAAGATCGAATCGAACCCCGCCAACATTTTGGAAGCGACGATCGGTCCCGACGAATTCCACGTCGAGAAGGCCGACAATCATCATCGCAACTGGATCGACGCAATCCGTTCGCGCAAGAAGCCGATCTGTGACGTCGAGATCGGCCATCGTTCCGCGACGGTCTGTGAACTCGGCCAGATCGGCTACGACCTTCGCCGTCCGCTGAATTGGGATCCGGTGAAGGAACGATTCGTCAACGACGACGACGCCAACAAATTGCTCAGTCGCCCAATGCGCGATCCTTGGAAGCTGTGAGCCGTTCATCGATCCATTCGGGATCGACGAATGGTTTCAACAGCCATCGAAAGGTGTGATTGACGCGCGGGTCAGCCTCTGGATCACAGGCAGGTTGGCTTTCGTTGGAGATGGGTTTAAGGCCGTTGTCAGTCAGGATCCAAGGCCATTGCTCTCGCTGGGCGACCTCATTGATGCGGCCCGTCAACCGAGTTGACCAAACCACTCCGAAGCCGTCACGAAAGTCGAGACACAGTCGTTGCCAACCGCTGGCGACGGTGTTCTGTTGGTTGGCGAGACGGTACGCCCACCGCCAAAAACAGAACTGGGTCACGCTGACAAAAAACGCGGGATCACGACGCATCCAGGAATTCTCGATGGAACTGTGGCTTTGAAAAACGACGGCAGCCCAGCCGCACGTAAAGGCGATGACTGGCCAAGTGAAGCGAGTGCCGAGGAAGTTGCCGGTTCCCATCACCAGCACGACCGCGTAGCCGAGTTGAGTCGGCATTTCGAGGTCGAGGCGTTGTCCGTTCCAGCAACGCACGACCTGCGCGAGTGCGGGCCATTCAAGGACGATGATCAGTGGCAACACGATGAAGCCGCTCCACTCGAGCAGCCTGCCGCGGCGTGCTCCGAGGACGGCGACGAACGGGCAGAGAGCACTCACGGCGGTCAGATACCAAAGCTGATCGAGGACTCCGGGAGGCACACGGCTCTTTGCGATCGTTGCGATCGTTGTGACCGTTAAGGTCGCCTGGAACCAAGTCGCCCACGCAGCGGCCGTGGTCAACGAGGTGTGGCGGACGCTACGGGTCAGGCGAACGACTCCGATCCAGCCGACCACAACGGCCTGGGTCAACATCGCTGCGACAAGCACATCCGTCATGGTCGGCTCGGTTTCTTAAAGGGGATGGTCGGCATGGTCGGTACCTTCGACATTTTGCCCGGCGAATTCTGCGAACCCAAGTCATCGCGGCAGTTGTCATGTGAATTGTGTGAACCGACTTGCCGATTTTGGAACCTAGTGACCACCGAGTCCCAGTGGGCTTTCAACTGCATTGCTTCGTCGGGTGAGTGGCCCGTACGGCAAAAAGAGCTCACGACTGTCAGACACGTTTCTTGAGGAGATGCCGGAATGAAGTGGATTTTGTCTCTCGCTATGTTGCTTGGCGTCGCTGGCACGGCGACCGCTGGGCTGTTCGACCATCACTGTTGCACGCCAGCGCCCAGCTGCGCGGCTCCGGCCGCGAAGGCCTGTGCTCCGAGCTGCGCGGCCCCGGCCGCGAAGGCTTGTGCTCCGACGTGCGCCGCTCCTGCGGCCTGTGCGCCAGCGTGTGCTGCTCCCGCAGCGTGCGCTCCGAACTGTGCAGCTCCGGCCGCTTGTGCGCCGGCTGGTGCCGCTCCAGCCGCTTGTGCTACGGCTTGCTGCAACAGCAAC
Source organism: Planctomycetota bacterium (assembly GCA_003669125.1). Lineage (GTDB taxonomy): Bacteria > Planctomycetota > Planctomycetia > Planctomycetales > Planctomycetaceae > SXKJ01. The sequence goes on along the minus strand of QWQF01000041.1, from coordinate 4,078 downwards.
AGCTGCTGCAAGAAGAGCTGCTGGAAGTTGCCCAAGCTCAAGTGCCCGAAGATCTGCTTGCCGGAGTGGCACCTGCCCAAGTTGAGCTGCTGCAAGAAGAGCTGCTGCAACAACGGCTGTGCTCCTAGCTGCGCCGCTCCGGCTGCGTGTGCTCCGAGCTGTGCGGCTCCGGCTGCTTGTGCTCCGACTTGTGCGGCCCCGGCTGGCTGTGCCAAGTAATGTCAACCGCGTGGGGTGACTGAACTCGTACTGCGAATCAAACCATCCCACTTCTCTGGCTCCGCAAACGTGAGTGTTCGTCCGGGGGAACGTGCTTTCCCCCGGACACCTCACTCGCGGGGACCGACAATTTGAACTTCGCCCTCGGAGGCAACTCCGATTAACAACCCTGGAACTTCTTCCTGGACAAATTCAGGAATCTCCTCGCCCCTCATTCTTTCGAGCAACGATTCGATTTCTGAACCACGAAGGCCGACCGCGAATCCCGCGATCGGCCTTTTTTATTTGCGCACACGAACCGCAGACGCTACGCATTTCTCAGCACCGCACGGACGTCTGCTTCAACGACATCGCTGACCACCTCAACGTGCCCCAATCGTTTGGGGAGCACGAACCGCAGTTGGCCGCCGAGCGTTTTCTTGTCGAGCTTCATGCGGTCAATCACCGCGTCGTCTGAATGTGACCAACCGGCCGGCAATCGAGTTGGCAGTCCAAAGAGGCTCAGCAAGTTTTCTTGACGACGAGTCGCTGAGGAGTCGATCAAGCCGAGCCGCTCCGCCAGCCGACTGGCGTACAACATCCCGATGGCGACAGCCTCGCCGTGCAGCATTTCGCCGAAGCCAGCGAGTGCCTCGAAGGCGTGTCCGAATGTGTGACCGTAATTCAACACTGCGCGCAGGCCAGTGCGTTCGAACTCGTCCTTTTCGACAACGTCGGCTTTCAAGCGGCAGCAGCGAGCGACCACTTGTCGCAGGAGGCTCGGGTCGCGGCGATTGATCGCGTCGGCACGCTGTTCGAGGAACGCGAAGAAGTCGGCATCCAAAATCACGCCGTACTTGACGACTTCAGCCATACCGGCCGAGAACTCACGAGCCGGCAGCGTGTCGAGCACCGCCGTGTCGATCAGCACACCGACGGGTTGATGAAATGCTCCGAGCATGTTTTTTGCGGCGGGATGATTGATGCCGGTCTTGCCTCCGACCGAGCTATCAACGTCCGCCAGCAGCGACGTCGGGACTTGCACGAACGGCAGGCCACGCACAAACGAGGCTGCCGCAAAGCCGGCCAAGTCGCCGACCACTCCGCCACCCACCGCGATCAGGACCGTACGACGATCGGCTTTCGCGGCGATCAGATCATCCCAGATCGTCGAGAGGTTGTTGACCGATTTCGTTTTCTCGCCCGGTTCCAGTTCCGTCAGCCCACAGTTCCAACCGGTACGAGTCAGCCCCTCGCGAACAACATTTGCATGCCGTCGCACGTTGCGGTCGGTGACGATGTGAGCCAGTCGCGAACTCCCGGCTCGGTACACGCTGCGATCCAGCCAACTCGGCAACAGCGTGGGGAACTCCGCCAGCCCGCCGCTGACGATGCGGATTTCGTAGCTTCGCTCGCCGAGGTTCACCTGCACCAAACTGGAATCAACCGCCACAGCCATTCTCCGTCAAATTGTCGAGGCCGCAGAACGGTATCGGCCTCTCTGCTGCGACGAAAGGATTGCACATCGAAGCGTTGAAGATGTTGCCAAGAGACCCTTGCATGGCCTCACTGGTGCTCCTTAAATCCCGCCCCGGCTTGGAACCGTTTCAGTCGCTCCCGTCCGATTTTCAACCGCTCTGTGCGAACCTTTTCTGTGCGGACACTTTTTGTCAGGACCACGAACGATGACGGATCGCATTGTCAATTTTTCCGCAGGCCCCGCCGTGCTGCCAGTGTCGGTGTTGGAAGAGGCTCGCGAGAATCTCCTCTCGCTGGGCAACAGCGGCATCGGCATTTGCGAGCACTCACACCGCGGCAAGGCGTTCCTGGCCGTGTACGAAGAGTGCGAGGCCCTTTGCCGCGAAGTCGGCGGAATCTCGTCGGACTACAAGGTTCTGTTCCTGCAAGGCGGAGCGTCGTTGCAGTTCGGCATGATCCCGATGAATTTCCTGTCGAGCAACGCTCGCGCCGACTACCTGCTGACCGGAGTGTGGTCCGAGAAAGCTCAAGAGGAAGCGGCTCGCATCGGCAAGACGCACATCGCTTGCAGCAGCAAGGATCGCAACTACTGCTACATCCCGAAGACTGTGCAGTGCAGCAGCGGCGCGGCCTATGTGCATTACACATCGAACAACACGATCTTTGGCACGCAGTGGCATCGCTTCCCCGAAGTGCCGGCCGACTCGACGGTGATCTGTGACGCCAGCAGCGACATCTTCTGCCGACCGATGGACGTGTCGAAGTACGGGATGATCTACGCCGGAGCCCAGAAGAATCTCGGCCCGTCGGGCGTGACGCTGGTCATCATCCGCAACGACTTGATCGAGCGGGGACGATCCGACTTGCCAGCCATGTTGCAGTACCGGACGCACAGCAAAAACGAATCGATGTACAACACTCCGCCGACGTTCGGCATTTATCTGATGGGCTTGGTCTTCAAGTGGATCAAGTCGAACGGCGGCCTCGTGGGAATGGAGCAACGCAATCGCACGAAGGCGGATCGGCTGTACGCGTACCTGGACCAGAGCCAACTCTTCAAGCCGACGGCTGACGAAGACAGCCGCTCGCTGATGAACGTCACCTTCGTGACCGGCAACGAGGAGCTTGACGGCAAGTTTGTGAAGGTCGCGACGGCCGCAGGGTTGGATGGTCTCAAAGGCCATCGCAGCGTCGGTGGCATGCGAGCCAGCATCTACAACGCGTTTCCGATCGAGGGAGTCGATGCGTTGATCGCGGTGATGCAAGACTTCGAAGCGAAGCACGCCTAGTGCCGCGAACGTGCAACAAAAACGCCGCCCCACTTGAGTTTCCCGAAGTGGACCCAAGCGGGGCGGCGTTTGCGATCAACATCATGCTGCCGCAGCAAGATTGGGATGTCTCAGGTTCTAAATCTCAGGATTTGAATTCAGGTCACCGACGAAGTGGATTCTCGAACCGATCTGCCGCCACCTCATCGTCCTCGTCACTTTCGTCGTCGATCTCCAGCACCTTGGAAGTCGGCTGCCTCGAATTGCTGATGGATTCTTGGAGAGCATCGTCCGACGAACGTGTTTCACGAATCGCAGGCTGTCGGTCAGACGATTCTGCCTGAAATTCAATCGGCTCAATCGAAGTCTCAGTGGCCGGTACAAACGGGCTTTGACTTGTGGCAGGTTGCACTTGGCTAGGTTTGTGTGAGTGAGCGGCACCTGAATCGGAAAACTCTTTTTTCACTGGTGGGGCCGGAGCCGCTGGTTCGGGGATCGGTTCGGGTTTTGGCAGCGGCTTCAATTCGGTGGCCGGGAGTTCGACCGAGGGGACAGGTTCCGGTGCCGGTGGTTGCGTGAGTCCAGACCCCAACGAACTGGAGTAGACCGTTGGGCCAAGTTCGACCGGATCGGATTCGTCGGTGGCGAATTCTTCGGGCTGCGTGTCGAGATGGTTGGCGTCGAAAGCGTGGCTGCGTGCCCAAGCGCGACGCAGGGCCTGTGCATAGGCCTCCGGATGCGACAGGCTCTCGGAGAGGAAGACGTTGTGGTCTTCCATCAACGTTCCCTTGCGAAATTTCATGTCCAAGATGGCTCGGTTGTAGCCGACCACGGCCTGGTAGTAGGCCTTTTCAGCGGTCGCGAGACTGACCTGCGCCCGCAGCAACAGATCGACGCTTCCCTTGCCCGCACGGTATTGAGCTTCATTGGCCTGCACGCGACGCTCGGCTGCGCGGCGGCGATTGAAGTAGGTTTGAGCGGTTTGAAAAGTCGTGTCTGCCTGACGGAAAGCATTGGCCAACTCGTGGCTGACTTCGAACTCTTGAGCACCCAGCGCGGCTCGTGCTTTCGCCAAGCGGAGTTCCAAGTTGCGGACTTGCGAATGAGCCGCGCGGAATCCGATTGGCATGCTG
>QWQF01000089.1 GCA_003669125.1 Planctomycetota bacterium | reverse complement strand
CTGGCTCAGACGCTTCGCCTTGGGACTCCTCAAACAACACCCCAACACCAAAACCAGCCTCGCCATGAAACGCAGACAAGCAGGCTGGTGCGTCTCGTTCCTCTCCGAAGTCCTCTTCAATTCAACGACTTAGTGGGCGCTGGCCCTGCTCCAACACCGAAGCCTACGACCATCAGGTTGAGAACCCGTTTCTCGCCGTCAATCAGTATCCGCTCTCGACGTTTTCGATCGACGTGGACACGGCGTCGTATGCGAACGTGCGACGAATGCTGACAAGCGGTCAGTTGCCGCCGAAGGGAGCGGTACGCATCGAAGAGTTGCTCAACTATTTCAGCTACGACTATCCGCAACCGGACGGCGACGTCCCCTTCTCGGCGAACATCGAGATTGCAGGATGCCCGTGGAAGCCAGAGCATCGGCTGGCTCGCATTGGACTCAAAGGCAAAGAGATCGCCAACGACAAACGCCCCGTCAGCAATTTGGTGTTTTTGATCGACGTCTCCGGCTCGATGCAGAGCCAGAACAAATTGCCGCTCGTGGTCCAGGGTTTGAAATTGCTGGTCAACCAACTGACCGAAAACGATCGCGTGGCCATCGTCGTTTATGCCGGTGCGGCGGGCACGGTGCTGGACTCCACGACTGGCGATCGCAAGCCGGTGATCCTCGCCGCACTCGATCGCTTGCAAGCGGACGGTTCCACGAACGGAGCCGGCGGAATTCGCCAGGCCTACGCGGTGGCTCAGCAGCACTTCATCAAAGGTGGCACGAATCGAGTCATCTTGTGCAGCGACGGAGATTTCAACGTCGGCACGACTTCGCAAAGCGAACTGGTCAACTTGATCGAAGACAGAGCCAAGAGCGGTGTCTTCTTGACGGTGCTCGGCTTCGGGTTGGGCAACTACAAAGACAGCACGATGGAGAAACTCGCCGACAAGGGGAACGGCAACTACGGCTACGTCGATTCGCTGAACGAGGCCAAGAAGATTTTTGTCGAGCAGATGTCCGGCACGCTGATCACGATCGCCAAGGACGTGAAGATTCAGATCGAGTTCAATCCCGCGCAAGTCGGAGCGTACCGCTTGATCGGCTACGAGAACCGACTGCTCGCCAAAGAGGACTTCAACAACGACAAGAAAGACGCCGGCGAAATCGGAGCCGGCCGCACTGTCACCGCGCTGTACGAGATCGTCCCCGTCGGCCAACCGATCCCGACCGACGGCAACGTCGATGCGCTGAAGTATCAAACTCCCGCCGCCACTACGCCAACCGCCGCCGAGTCCCCCGAACTGCTGACCCTGAAGCTGCGCTACAAAGCTCCCGACGGAGACGTCAGCCAATTGATCTCCGTCCCCGTGACCGACGCCGGCAAAAAGTTCTCCCAAGCTTCGTCTGATTTCGTGTGGGCCGCCGCCGTCGCGCAGTTCGGCCTGCTGCTGCGCGACTCGACGCACAAAGGGAACGCCACGATGGCCTCGGTCCTCGAAATGGCTCAGTCATCACGAGGAGCCGACAAGCAAGGCTACCGCACCGAGTTCCTCGAACTCGTGAACGCTGCTGCTCGATTGTTGCCGACGAAAGAGCTTGCGCGCACCGAGTAGCCACAATCGATATTTGCTTGGCGCAACCGATCTCGATTTGTGTCACGTGCAAGGATCTTGGAGATAGATCGCGCGTGGCCCATCACTGACCGGTCTGACACGGGTTGCCCGGAGCCGACTTGGCTAATCACTTCCCCAATAGTATTTTGCAGTTCGATATCCCGTTGAATTGCCGCGTGCGGCTCATTCAAACTGTTGGGCACAAATCAGCACAAAACGGCAGGGTTAGGAATGGTCGGTGCAATAATTCGCAGCGTCGGCAGCGTGAGTGCTGGCTTGATTGTGGCATTGATTCTTGTCATCGGTGTCGAAGGAATGAGTTCGATTCTCCATCCGTTTCCTGCCGGGGGTGATCCGGCTGACTTTGAAGCATGCAAGGCTCACGTCGCTCGGTATCCCGCAGGCGTTTTGGCGCTCGTTGTATTGGCATGGGGAATGGCGGTATTCGCGAGTTCGTGGTTGGCGACGCGACTGGGAACGGGAAGACATCCGGCACACGGTATCGTGGTCGGGGCGATTCTGTTCGCGGCGGCCATCTTCAATATGGCCATGTTGCCGTATCCGAATTGGTTCTGGCTCAATCTGATCGTCTTTCCCATTTCCTTCTTTTGGGGGTCGAGACTCGCGCAGGGAAGGCAAACCAAACTGCCTCCGGTCGACGTCCGTGTCCGTCGGCGAATTGATTGAGGTCTGAGGATCGATAGGTCAGAAAATGCGATCGAGTACACACTCAACAAGTCGGCCAACCCGAGCAACGGCTTGGGAGCGTTTTGAAATTGAAGTCTCTTGGCTGCCGCCGGCCCGCCTTGGTCGTTAGGCGGTGAATACCGAATCGCCCACTCGAATTCGTCCTGGCTCGATGACCTTTGCGGTCAGGCCGCCGAGGCCTTTCATGGCGAGGCGGCCGCCTTGGCCGAGGTTTTCGTCCATGCGCGAGCAGGGGGTGCAGGGGCCGGTCCCTTCGAGCAGAGCTTCGCCGATGCGGAAGCGGCGGCCGATCAGCGTGGTCAGCTCGATGCCGCGCACGACGATGTTGCGGCGGAATTGCTCCGGGCTGACGGAGTCGCGGCCGGTGTTGGCCGCGATCACGGCGAAGTGCTCCACCTGAATCAGCGTGACTTGGCGATCGCCGCCCGGCTTCTTCTTGGAGTGATAGGAGTGATAGTCGTCGTCAACGCCCGTTCCGGTCGCGACGGTGATTTCGTCACGCGGTTCAATCGGCTGACGATTGCCGGGGCTGATGCCGAGCCATTCGACGCGGGGAGCGGAAAGAGATTGATGATTAGTCATTGGCTGTTGGCGATTGGTCATTGGAGGTAGAAATCACAGGGCATCGTCCGTGTGCCCGGAGATCGTGGTCGTCGTTTGAATTCCGACCGACGATCCAGACGGAGTTTGAGAATTCGAATCACAAATAGCCAACAGCCAATCACCAATGACCAATTCCATTCCACTGCTGACCGGCGAGACCGTCCGTACTGCTTGTCGCGACGGCTCGTGGACGAAGCCGACATGCGGACTCGCCGACGGTTTCGCACAGGCGAATCTGGTCGTGTTGCCGAAGACGCTGGCGTTCGACTTCTTGCTGTTCTGTCAGCGGAATTCGAAGCCGTGCCCACTGCTCGATGTGACTGAGCCGGGTGATCCGGTGCCGCATCACGTCGCGCCGGATGCCGACTTGCGAACTGATCTGCCGCGCTACCGTGTTTGGCGAAACGGTGAACTGGTCGATGAGCCGACCGACATCTCGCGCTACTGGCAAGACGATTTCGTGAGCTTCGTCATCGGCTGCTCGTTCACGTTCGAGGCCGCGATGCTGCGAGCGAGCTTGCCGGTCAGACACATCGAACTCGGCGTCAACGTGCCGATGTTTCGGACGAATATTGCGTGTCGTTCGGCCGGAGTGTTTCATGGGCCGCTCGTCGTTTCGATGCGTCCGCTGACTCCGAGCGACGCCGTGCGAGCGGTCCAAATCACGTCGCGTTATCCGTCGGTGCATGGTGCTCCGGTTCACATCGGCGACCCGTTCGCGATCGGCATCGCGGACATTTCAAAACCGGACTTCGGCGATGCGGTGCCGATTCACGCTGGCGAAGTGCCGGTATTCTGGGCCTGCGGAGTGACGCCGCAAGCGGCGATCATGGCTGCGAAGCCGCCGTTGGTCATCACGCACAGTCCCGGTTGCATGTTCGTGACCGACGTTCGCGACGAAGAGTTGGCCGTCGGCTGAAAGGCCTTCTCACTGCGGGAGAGGGTGGCCGAAGGCCGGGTGAGGGACGATGGGCGAGTGACGCTCCGATTCTCGAAAAGTCCCGCTCGCTCAAATCGTGAGGCTCGAAAGATGTCAACTCGCGTCTGAGTCCCGCACCCTAGCCCTCTCCCAGAGGGAGAGCGGACTTTCCAGCTCTGCCGGCGAGAACTCCTCTTTCGGTGGGTGCAGCGACCGAATCTGAAAGTTGTCCCAGACCAGAGCGAAGACCGCACACGGTTCGCCGTCGCTGAGGACTGGCTGGCTTTCCCAAAAGCCGCGACACGAACCTCGCGGAGGATCCTCTCGCAATCGAGCGTGACACTCGCGGCAGATCAAGCCATACGGGCTGGGCTGATCCTCCGGCAACTGGTGTTCGAGGCATCGGGTTTGAGTGGCGATGCAGTTGCTCACGACAGTTCCGAGTCCCATGAAATCAGAGGATAAATTTGCTCAGGTCTTCGTTCTGCAGGATGTCTTGCAGCTTTTTGCGGACGTAGTCGCCGTCGATCGCCAGCGATTTCTTTTTCGCGTCGGGAGCCTCGAAGCTGATGTCCTCCAGCAGGCGTTCGAGGATCGTGTGCAGCCGGCGTGCTCCGATGTTCTGAGTCGTTTGATGGACTTGGTGAGCGATGTCGGCAATCGCTTCGATGCCGTCCTTCGAGTTTGACACTGTCGGCTCCCAGCAGCGAGTGTTCGTCATTGGCGACGATCAGCATCGCCTCCAGCCGTCGCAGCATCCGATCGGTGCGTCAGGCGCGAGCCAACTCGGTCGCCGCTCGCGGGCACGTTGTTCGGGTAGTCCTTGAGCTTGGCCTCGAACCGCTCCATCAGTGCGAACGCATCGGCCGTGGAGCCGGCAAATCCGACGAGGACTTTCTTCTCCAGTAGCCAACGTTTGTTTTCGTGTCCGCTTTGAGGATCGTCGTGCCGTGTGTGACTTGCCCGTCACCTCCCATCGCGCAGTGGCCGTGGTGCCGCACGCAGAGAATTGTCGTCGAGTGCCATTCTGCCCGTTTGCTCATCGAAGTGTCTTTTTAGATTACTGACTACGGCTAGCAAGTTAGGACGAGGCATCCGCTTTCGCAAACACGGTTTCCGAAAAGATGAGTGCAAACAAAAGCCCGGCTTCTTCGAGAAACCGGGCTTTTCATTCGAGACACATCGTTCACATTGCAACCGGGATTATCAGCCTTTGGTTGGGGCGGGGCTGACACCGCCATTGACGATACGGCTTACGCTGCTCGTGGTCGGAAGTCAAATCCCACGCGGATTGCTCCGGATGACAACCCCCTTTTCAAAGAGTGTGAACTCGTGGCAGAATCTCTCGCGTTCTGACACGAACCAAACCTCGAGACCTCTCGATGCCGACCGCGAACCGACGATCCTGCCTGACCTCTCGCCGCGAAGTGCTCGGCATTGGCGGTCTTGGAATGCTGGGTCTGTCGTTGCCGCAGCTTCTGGAAGCCGAACAGCATGCCACGCATCGGCCGCCCGAACCCGGTCGTCAACAACATCGGCCCCGGCGGCCGAGACCACTGGCCGCAGTGCTACTCGATCGTCCTCGCCGGAGCCGGCGTGAAACGCGGCTTCGTCTACAGCGAAAGCGACCGCCTCAGCGAGTACCCTGCCTCCAACCCCCACTCCCCCGGCGACCTCGCCGCCACGATTTTTTCGAGCCTCGGCCTCAACCCGCACACTCACATTCACGATCGCAATGGCCGACCGTATCCGCTGGCGGATGGCGAGCCGATTGAAGGCGTGTTTGGATAATCCCATGAAATCTGAAATTCCAATTTCACGTCGTGAGTTATTGTCTCGATCTGGTCTCGGTTTTGGATCGATCGGGCTGGCGAGCGTTCTGCAACAGAGCGGGCTCTTGCAGCCCGACGTTGTGAACGCGGCTGGTGGCGTTGCCCTCAATCCGCTCGCGCCAAAGCACCCGCACTTTCCGGCGAAGGCGAAGCGAGTCATTCATCTTTTCATGAACGGCGGGCCTTCACATGTGGACACGTTCGATCCGAAGCCGGCGCTCGACAAGTACCACGGTCAGGAGTTGCCGTTCAATCTGCCGACCGAGCGAAAAACCGGAGCGGCGTTTCGCTCGCCGTTCCGGTTTCGGAAGTACGGCGAATCGGGAATCGAAGTCAGCGAACTCTTCGAGCATACTGCAAAACACATCGACGACATCGCCGTGATTCGCTCGATGCAGGCGGACGTGCCGAATCACGAGCCGTCGCTGCTGCTCATGAACTGCGGCGAGCCTCGGCAGATTCGGCCCAGCTTCGGGTCATGGATGACCTACGGACTCGGCAGCGAGAACCAAGACTTGCCCGGCTTCATCGCGATGTGTCCCGGCGGCTATCCGATTCAGGAGTCGCAGAATTGGCAAGCCGGTTTTCTGCCGGGGGTCTACCAAGGGACGTACATCGACACGAAATCGACCGAGATCGAAAAGCTGATCGAGAACATCCGCAACCCGCATCTCAGCGTGAAGCAGCAGCGGCGACAGCTCGACCTGCTGCAAGAGTTGAATCGCCGGCACCAACAGCAGCGGCCGGGTGACGCGCAGCTTGAGGCCCGCATCCAATCGTTCGAGTTGTCGTTTCGGATGCAGCGCGATGCCGAAGATGCCTTTGACGTCAGCCGCGAGCCAAAGCATGTGCTCGAAGCGTACGGCCCCGGCACGCAGGCTCGGCAGATTTTGATTGCTCGGCGATTGATCGAGCGCGGCGTGCGCTTCGTCCAAGTCTGGCACGGCGAAGGTCAGCCGTGGGACAACCACGACGACATCGAAGTCAATCACCGTCGGCTCGCCAAGCAATGCGATCAAGCGATCGGCGCGTTGCTGACGGACCTCAAGCAGAGCGGCTTGCTCGAAGAAACGCTGGTCATCTGGGGCGGCGAGTTCGGCCGCACGCCGACGGTGGAACTCCCGAAGACCGGTTCGAACGCCGGCAAGATCAACGGCCGAGACCACAATCATCACGGCTTCTCGATGTGGCTGGCCGGCGGCGGCGTGCGCGGCGGCTACGTCCACGGAGCCACCGACGAGTTCGGCTTCAAAGCGGTCGAGAGTCCGGTCCACGTCCATGACCTGCACGCCACGCTGCTGAAACTTCTCGGCTTCGACCACGAACGCTTCACCTACCGCTACGCCGGCCGCGATTTCCGCTTGACCGACGTGCATGGCAAAGTCGTGCAGGAGTTGATCGCGTGAGCCGCGCCGAAGCGCAGTTGCTCGCCGCAATATCCGAGGCCGGATTTCCGGTTCCGTCGGTCGCAGCGATTCGCGATCAATACTCTCCGTTGCCGAGCGGCCTTGCGGCGTTGTTGCTCGAATGGATTCCTCGGCTGGAGGATCGGCGACTGCAAGAGTCGGTGGCGTGGGCGTTGTTGGCGGCACGCTCGGGGACGTTGGACGGAGCGGCACTCGCCGAGTTGTTCGATGCGGCGACGAACGACGAATTGAAGCGAGCGATCGCCTCGGTCATCAATCAGACTCGGCCGCGGAACATCGACGAGTGGCTGATCGCGGCGGTTCGAGATCGGCGTTCGGGGGACTCACGCAATCTGTTGGCGGCAGCAGTCGCGAAGATGTTGCTGCCCGAACGAGCAGTCCCGGTGCTTCTGGATGTCTTTCGCGACGCGGCGCTGGCGGCCGTGCATCCGCTCGGCAAAGTCGGGGACAGCGGCGTGCGAGACGTTCTCGCGGCGGCGCTTCCAACGGCGACTGGTCCTTTGCGGCGCGAGTTGCGGCAAGCGATCGCGCGGATCGAACGACGATTGGCGAAGGCTGAATAATCTGTAGCGTTCGCTCTCGCTCGCGCTGCGGGTTGCTTGTGTTTTTGATCGGAGCGGCGTTCTACTCTTCGCTGTCCTGAGTCCACTTTTTGTCGAAAGGCTCCACCGATGAAACGCTTCTCGAAAATTGCCGTGTTGTCGATTCTGGTTAGTTGTTTCAGTTTGGCGACGTCGTCGCTGTTGGCTCAAGAGCCAGCGGTTCCGCCGAAGGCGTTCATTGATGGACGGGGGCTGGGCTGGCGAGACTTGGGAGAGGCGGACTTCGTCAACGTGAATTGTGATCCCGAGACGTGGACTTGGAAGGACGGACTGGCTCAGTGCACGGGCAAGCCGGTCGGCGTGATTCGCACGTCCAAAGAGTTCACCAATCTGGAACTGGTCGCGCAGTGGCGGCATTTGAAGTCGGCCGGCAACTCCGGCATTTTTTTATGGGCGACCGAAGAGGGAATGAAGGACTTGAAGCCGAACGCTCTGCCGAAGGTTGGCATCGAGGTGCAGGTCTTGGACATCGGGTACGAAACGAACTTTGAGAAATCGAAGAGCAAACCTTCGGACTGGTTCACCAGTCATGGCGATGTGTTTCCTGTCGGCGGTTCCAAGATGAAGGCGTTCACTCCGCAGATCACGTACACACGCGACGATGGCTCGACTTACCTTGTGGGCAAGCCGGACAGCAGCCGCAGTTTTCCGACCAAACGTGTCACCAGACCGGTGGGGGAGTGGAATCACTACTACGTCCGCGCGATCAACGGCGAGGTGCGATTGTGGGTCAATGGCGAAGAGGTCAATGGCGGTGAGAACTGCGAGCCGCGCAAGGGTTTTCTGTGCCTCGAATCGGAAGGCTCGCCGGTGGAGTTCAAGGGGCTGCGGATTCGCGAGTTGCCCTGATTCCCTCAGCGGGCATCCGCTGGCGAATGGCCTTTCAGGCACAGTTCGGGATGGTCGCGATCTCGAGAGGTTCGCCGCGCGATTTGATCTTGGCCCTCTGTTGCCAGAGTCCGCGAGACGGGATTTTCGGAACCCTGTCCCCGGTCTCTCGTCCCGCTAGAATCCCGCACCAATCTCAAATCCGCTTTCGATTCCAGGAGAATGACGTGCGCTGGTCCAAGGCTTTGATCCCGACGATGAAGGAAGTTCCGGCGGACGCGGAAGTCCCCAGCCACCAACTCATGCTGCGAGCCGGACTGATCCGGCAACTCATGGCTGGCAGCTACACCTACCTGCCGCTGGGCTGGAAGGCGCTTCGCAAAGCCGAAGCCATCGTCCGCGAGGAAATGGAAGCCGCCGGAGCGATCGAAATTCACATGCCCGCGCTGCAGCCGATCGACCTCTTCGTCCGCACCGGTCGCAAGGAAGCCTTCGGCAACGTGCTGTTCAACTGGAAGCAACGCCGAGGCAACGGCGAGACCCACTTCGCCCTCGGCCCGACTCACGAAGAGGTCGTCACTGATCTCGTCTCGAAGCTCGTCAGCAGCTACAGGCAACTGCCGCTGAACCTGTTCCAGATTCAAACGAAATTCCGCAACGAAGAGCGGCCGCGGTTCGGAGTCCTCCGCACCAGCGAGTTTCTGATGAAGGACGCCTACAGCTTCCACGCGACTCTCGAATCGCTGAACGAAACCTATCAGGCGATGTACCGCGCGTACTGCCGCATCTTCGCTCGCTGCGGACTCGAATACCTGCCGGTCGAAGCCGAGAGCGGCCCGATCGGCGGCGACGCCTCGCACGAGTTCATGTGCCCCGCCAACAACGGCGAAGACCGCATCGTCCACTGCCGCACGACCGGCTACGCCGCGAATCTCGAACGCGCCGACACCGGCCGCAAACCGCCAACCATCGCCACCTCACCCGATGCGAAGCCGCTCACGAAACTGCACACGCCCAACGTCGGCTCGATCGAAGCGGTCTGCAAGTTCCTGAAATGCAAACCGGAGAAGATGGTCAAGACGCTGATTTACTCGGCCGACGACCAGCCGGTCGCGGTCCTGATTCGCGGCGACCACGAAGCCAACGAAGGCAAAGTCCGCCGAGCACTCGGCGTGACGAAACTTGAAATGGCGACGCCCGAAGTCATCCTGCAAGTGACCGGTGCTCCCGTCGGCTTCGCCGGTCCGGTCGGCATCAAGTGCCCGATCTTCGCTGACCACGACATCCCCTTGATCGTCAACGCGATCACGGGTGCGAACGAAGGCGACCATCACATCGTCAACGTCAACGTCGGCCGAGACTACTCGCTGACCACGACTCACGACCTTCGCAACGCTGCCGCCGGCGATCCAAGCCCTCGCGGCGAGGGGACGCTCGAACTTGTTCACGGCATCGAGATCGGCCACGTCTTCAAGCTCGGCACGAAGTACTCGGTCTCACTGGATGCGTACTTTTCCGACGAGAAGGAACAGCGGCACCCGCTGATCATGGGCTGTTACGGCATCGGCGTGAACCGCATCATCGCCGCGCTCGCCGAAACGAAAAACGACGAGAACGGCCTGATCTGGCCGCTCGCCGTCGCCCCGTACGAAGTCGTCGTCATCCCGCTGCAAGAAGAGCCGGCCGTCGTCGGAGCCGCCGAGTCGATCTACTCGCAGCTTCTAAAAGCCGGCGTCGACGTGCTGCTCGACGATCGTCCTCAGCGAGCCGGCGTGAAATTCAAAGACGCCGACCTGATCGGCTTCCCCCTGCGAGTCGTCATCGGTGGCAAGGGTCTACAAGAGGGCCTGATCGAACTCAAATGGCGCACCGATTCGGCTCCGACGAAAGTCCCCGTCGCCGACGCCGTCGCAACCGTCCTCAACCAACTTGCCGACCGCCGTCAGCAAGAGGCCGCGAAGGTTCCTGAGTAGGCGTTCTCTCCGGTGCCGAGTGGGCCAGTCGGTACGGATGTGTGAACGTCGCCAGTGTTCTCCGCTCGATCGGGCACATGGCCCGGCGAGTCTCTGCGATGCGTTCGCCGTGGACCGACGCATGGTCAACCGCGTGCATTTATTAACCCGAAGCGTCAGCGAGGGCGTTGTGGCCTTTCGCCCTCGCTGACGCTTCGGGTTAGTTAGGGCGGTCCGTGGCGACAACGCACACCTCTTGGCGGTTGAACGCCAATTGCCGGGCACGCACGCGGCGATAGCCCCACGATCGGATTCGTTTGTGGAACAACGGCAACTCGGCGGCCAAGGCCAGATCGGTCAGCTTGAGCGTTAGCAACAGTCCTTCGATCCGTACTTCCGGTTGAGTCACGATCGCCTCGACCGTGTCGAGCGTGTATTTGGGAGCGACGTTTGCATCCACTGCCAGCCAGCGAAAAGGTTTGAAGTCGTTCCGTTCGACTTTCTTCGCTCGCGACCGAAGGTGCGTGAAGTTTGGATTGGCCAGCAGCAGCGGGTCCATCTCGGCGGGGTCGATGCCGGTCACGACGCAGCCGCGGTCCAACAACGCTTGGCACGAGCCGCCCGGAGAACTGCCAATCTCGACAAACCGATCGCCCTTTTGAATGGGCAACTCGGACCACCGCAATGCTTCCTCGATCTTGAGGTACGCTCGCGAAACCATGTTCTCCGGCGAGTCCACGCACGGGACACCTCCCGGCCAGCGAGTCTCGACGGTGCTCGCTCGATGCCAACCGAACCACCATTCGTTGGGCTCGACGATGACGCAATCCAAGACTCGATCGTCAATCTGCGCATCTTCATTCAGCGGGAGTGACCATGTTGTTCCGACGTTCGGCGGATGTTCCAGAATCAGCTCGCCGATTCCTTCGGCCAGCGGAGTGATTTCCGGTTCGAACTCGGAGTCCCCCGGCACGAAACGATCGCGCTGCCAGACGTGCAGATGCTTGAACTGAGTCAGCACGTCCGCCGGATACCGCTCGACGAACGGCTTCCAGAATTCGCGAGCCAACTGCTGCCCGTCGGTCCCGACCGCTTTGCCCAGCGAGAATCCCCAAGTCCGAGCGAACGCGCAGTTCAGCTCAAACTTGCGATCGCGAGCGACCTCGTCGGGAATGCGAAACGTGAGAAACCCGCGTCGCGAAAACGAAAACCGAAAGCTCGGATGCTTTCGAGCGACCTCGTTCTTGACCGTGGCTTCCGAACCGACTTGGCAGACGACGAATAGAAAATGAGACGACATCGAAGCGAAAGTTCTCCACAAGACGGCCACAAGCCCTGAAATACAAAACCCAAGGGCGAAGGCCGTGCAGTGTATCGCAGAAAATTAGCCAGAGAATGCACGACATGGAGACAAGATGTCGTCACGATGCCGGTGAGTCCGAGTCGCGTTGGCTCGACATTTTGGAACAACTCATCGCTTCGAGAGAAATGACATGACCAATCGACGTGACTGGCTGACTTCACTGGGCGTCTTGGCGGCAGGAGGTCTCGCGGCCAGCAGCTTTGCTCCGCGATTCAACGAAGCGTTCGGCGTCGATGACACGAACAATCCGGCCGCGAACGTCGGCGATCGGACGACGACGATCAAAATCACGAAGCTAACCGCCACACCGATGCAGCGGAAAGTCTTCCTCAAGCTGGAGACCAATCACGGCGTCACCGGCTGGGGCGAGATCGATCAGCTTGAGCCATACGTTGCGGCACTGCTGGCGAAGTCGCTGTTTGAATTGCTCGACGGCGAGAACCCGACGCGGATCGAGCATCTGTGGCAGAAGATTTATCGTTCGCACCGCGACATGCGTGGCGGGCCGTTCATGACGCACACGCTGGCCGGCATCGACATGGCGCTGTGGGACATCACCGGCAAGCTGTGGGGCGTGCCGGTCTATCGGCTGCTCGGTGGACCGACACGCGACAAGCTGCGGTTCTATCCGACGCCGAATGCCACCAAAGTCGGATGTGGTCCGCAACCGTTCTCCGGCACTCCGCAGCAGATCGAAGGGCTTGTGAAGTCGGTCGAGAATGCTCGCAAACAAGTCGGGCCGGATGGCATCGTGATGTTCGACGCGCACTGCGCGATGCCGCCGCCGTTCCTGATTCAGTTTGCCAACGCGATCAAGCCGTATGACGTCCTCTACCTCGAAGAGCCGGCCGTGCCCGGCAACATCGAAGTCTTCAAGCGGCTCAAGCAGCACATCAGCATCCCGCTGGCCGTCGGCGAGCAGGCACGCACGATCTGGGACGTCATCACCTACCTGCATGAAGGCTGCGCCGACATCCTGCAAGTGGACTGCGCTCACACGGGAGGCATCACGCAGCTTCGCAAGATCGCGATTCTCGGCGAGGCGTATCACGTCCCGATCGCTCCGCACTGTGTGACGACCGATCTCGGCGCGACCGCCAGTTTGCATTGCAGCGCGGCGGTGCCGTTTTATTTGATCCACGAGTACTACCCGAGCATCTCGCCGCCGGGTCTCGTGACGAAGAACTGGTCGATCGACAAAGACGGCTACGCCTCGCTGCCTCAAGGGGTTGGCCTGTGTTGTGAGATCGACGAAGCGAAGCTGGCCGAACTCGCCAAGTCGCCGAGCAAACCCGAATGGCCGACGCGCGGCCGAAATCCCGACGGATCGATTGCGGATTATTGACACCGGCGAATGGTCGCCAACGGAAAACATCACCTCGGACTTGCGGGCGGTCATTTCTGCGATGCAGCCGGCCTACAGACAGGTCCAACCGCCATCGACCATCAGGTTGTGGCCGGTGACGTACTCGGAAGCATCCGAGGCCAAGAAGACCACGGCTCCTTGAATGTCCTCGTTGTCCAGCATCCGGCCCACGGGAACGCGGTGGCAGTATTGATCGACGAACGACTGCGGTTGGCCGTCGAAGTAGCCGCCGGGGCTGATGCAGTTCGCTCGCACTCCCTGTTTGCCGTAGTAGCAGGCCAGGTAGCGGGTGAAGTTGATCATCCCCGCCTTCACGAAGTTGTACGTCGGCGGCTGAACCATCGTTGTCCCTTCGTAGATCGTCGGATCGTTCGATACGACGCCGTAGATGCTTGAGATGTTGATGATCGACCCACGCCCCTGCTTCACCATGTCGGGCAGGAATTGCTGGCAGATCAAAAACAGTCCAGCGAAGTCGCCGCCCGCCGCCTTCATCCAGACTTCGGGATTCTGGCTCTCCAGATTTCCGACATGACCGTCGCGCGTCAGTGCGCTGTTGACCAGCACATCGAGCCGCCCGAAGCGTTCAATCACGTCGCGGTGCAATTGCCGGATCGAATCGGGATCAGACAGATCGAACTGCATGCCGTGCGCGTCGTGCCCAGCGGAACGGAGTGACTCGGCGAATTGCTGGTTGGCTTCCAGCGAACGAGACGCCGTGAGGACCGTGGCTCCAGCTTCGGCGAGCGCCTGCGAAATGCTGCTGCCGAACAACGGCCCCGCGCCGGCCGTGACCAGCGCGATGCGTCCCTTCAAAGAAAATCGGTCGAGGATACTCATCGTCGTTCGCCCTCGCTGACACTTCGGGTTGGTTTTTGAGGCGGCTACTTCTTGACGTACTTTCGCACCACGTCTTCGTTGATCTCGATGCCCAGGCCGGGGCCGGTCGGGACGTCGAAGTAGCCTTTCTTCAGCTCGAATTTCTTGGTGACGATTTCTTCGCGGAAGGGGTTTTCGTAGGTATCGAATTCCATCATCGGCTCGTCGCCGTTGGCGAAGCCTTGGAAGTGCGGAGCCAAGAGCGAGTTCAATTGCAGCGAAGCGGCGATGACGATCGCTCCGGCCCAGCAGTGCGGCAAGGCTTGCATGCCGAACAGCCGAGCCATCTCGGAGATGAAGAGGACTTCGGCAATTCCGCCGCACAACGAGATGTCGGCCTGGATGATGTCGAACGACCGTTTGACGATGTGGTCCCGCGCGGTGGCTCGCGAATCGAGCACTTCGCCGCCAGCCACGGCGATGTCGAGCGACTTCGTCAGCTCGTCGTAGCCGGCATAGTTGGGGGATTGCGGCAGCGGTTCCTCGAAGCAATAGAAGTCGAGCCGTTCCAGTTCCTTGCCGAACTTCACCGCCTGCGGCAGCGTGAACGCGCCGTTGCCGTCGGTGAGTAGTTTCACATCGGGACCGACGGCGGCACGAATCTTCTCCATGACGCCGAGGTCTCGCTTGTGGCCATATCGACCCGTGCGAATCTTCATGGCCAGGAAACCCTGCTTGGCCAACGCGGCGGCTTCGGCAGGATGCTGGTCTTCTGGGCGGACTCCGTCGGTGTAGTTCATGGCAGCGGCGTAGCCCATCACCTTGTCGCGCTGCCGTCCGCCGTACATGTCGGCGATCGACAGTCCGAGTGCCTTGCCGCGCAGGTCGTGCAGAGCGAGATCGCATCCCGCGACTGCTCGGCCGTCACCGAAGTTGGCTCCCCACATCGCTCGCCACAGCTTGCGATGCTCCAACGGGTTCTTGCCAAGCAGCACGTTTTTGAGATGCCCCTCGATGATGCCGCGCGTTCCGCCGACGTCGGCGGTCTCGCCCCAGCCGACGAGGCCGCTGTCCGTGCTGATCTTCACCAGCAGCGTGTCGCGAGTGTCCGCTTGAGCCACCGACGGCCCGATGGCCTTGGGCAGCTTATGTTCCAGCGAGAACGTCTCGACTTTGGTGATCGTCAGCGAACTCGGCTTCCCGCGAGCCTCATCGGCTTCCGCTTGCTTCTGCAACGGCGACAACGCGGACAACGCACCGCACGATCCGATCAGACCTGCGCCCAGCCAATCGCGTCGCGACAATTTCGTCTGAGACATGTGTGACTCCTGAATTCAATGTTGCGTGTGACGTCGATGAACACAGTCTGTTTCAGTTGGTGCAATCGATCTTAAGCGGCTCGGAAGCCTCACGCGATGATTTCGGTGATGGGGTTGCCGTGGTCGATGTCGAGTCGTTTGCGGCCGGGGATTTCTAGATTTCGGGAGTCGAGGCCGAGTTGGTGCAGGATCGTCGCGTGGATGTCGGTGACGTAGTGCCGATGCTCAGCGGCGTGGAAACCGATCTCGTCCGTGGCACCGTGGACGACGCCGCGCTTCAGAGTGCCGCCGGCCATCCAAACTGTGAAGCCGAAGATGTGGTGATCGCGGCCGTCGGCCCCTTGCGAACCGGGAGTGCGGCCGAACTCGGTCGCGAAGACCACCAGCGTTTCGTCGAGCATTCCGCGCCGGTCCAGATCCTCCAGCAACGCACCGATCGGCTGATCGACGGCGAGCGTGTTCTTCGCGTGGTTCGCCTTCAGGCCGCCGTGAGCGTCCCACGCTCCGGCTCCACCGGCGCCGTGCTGAATCTGGATGAAGCGGACGCCGCGTTCGACGAACCGGCGCGCGGCCAGAAGCTGCGATCCAAAATCGCGACAGTGCGGCAGGTCGAGTCCGTAGAGCGTCTTGGTTTCGGCGGTCTCTTGTGAGAAGTCCAACACTTCGGGGACTGAGCGTTGCATGCGAAACGCGAGTTCATACGACGCGATCCGCGCCGCGAGCGCCGTGTCTTGCGGGTACGCGGCACCGCGCAGCGTGTTGAGTTCGCGAATCAAATCGACCCCCACGGCTTGGGCCTGCGGAGCGAACGGACGCTCGGGGCGGCTGAAGTCGAGCGGATTGTTTGGATCGATGCGCAGCGGGACGGCGTCGTGAGCCGGGCCCAGATAGTGACCGTCCTTCTTGTTCCAGTACTCGCGGTTGCCGATCGAAATGAACTGCGGCAGGTTGTCGTTGAGCGAGCCGAGTCCGTAATTCACCCACGCACCGAGATTGGGGAAGTCGCCGTCGTTCTGATGGCGTCCCGAATGAAACTGCGTTTGGGCTCCGTGATTGCTGTCGGTCGTCCACATCGAGCGGACGATCGCCAGACGATCGACGTTTTTCGCCACATGCGGAAACCAATCGCTGATCTCGATGCCGCTCTCACCATGTTTTTTAAAACCGACTTGCAGCGGATACAGCGTGTTGCGCTGGTTGCCGTTGCCATCGGGCACGACCAGCCGCTCGATGGCCAGCTTCTTGGGATCTTGCGTGTCGGCGAACGGAGTTTCGGCGATCGTCTTGCCGGCGTACTTCGTGAGCATCGGCTTGGGATCGAAGCTCTCCATGTGGCTCACGCCGCCGTTCATGAAGAGCCAAATCACGCTCTTGATCTGCGGCGGGAAGTGCGGCTGTCCCGTCGGCGGCGACCACGCCGGTTCGTTCGCCGCTCCGTCGCGGTGCAGCATCACGCTCAGCGCCAACGCCCCGAATCCAAGGCTCGCGTCCGCGAGAAACGCGCGGCGCGACGGAAGGTTCGACGTCATACGTTCGTGGCGTTGAAGAGTCGTGTTCATCGCGGAACTCCGAACTGCGGTTTCAGCGCAGGGTGACGAAATCATTGTG
>QWQF01000209.1 GCA_003669125.1 Planctomycetota bacterium | reverse complement strand
GCATGGATCGACATGGCGGCTCCTGATGATCTGCGGACTGGCGGCGCAACGGGTACGAATCCCGTCGCCTCGCAACCGGAGGCGTCCGCGCCCGTCGGCTTGTCCGCAGCCAAGATGAGCAACGATCAAAAGAAACTGCTTTCCGAATTGCTCTCGGAATATCTGCGGAACATGCCGGGTGACGTCGAAAAAGAACGCCGCGCAGCGATTGAAGCGAGCGGGCTCGACAAGATTCACTTCGCCTGGTGGGGCGACGCCGATCAACACAAGCGGCACTACTACCGAGTCCAAGGCCCAACATTCCTGATCGAGTACAACAACACGCAGAACAACGCCAATCACGTTCACAGCATGTGGCGAAACCTGGGCGGCGATTTTGCGATCCCCGTCAAGTAACTCTGGCACTTGTGGCCAGCATTTCTGTTTTCAAACGACTTTTTTTGATCTCCAGAATTTGAGGTTCAACATGTTTTCACGCAGAAGCTGGATGAGTTTGGCGTTCGCTGGAATGGCGGCGATTGGTTTGTGGTCGACGGTCGTTGTCGGAGCCGATGACGATGGTTGGCAAACGATTTTCGACGGCAAGACGCTCGACGGCTGGGACGGTAATCCTGATTTCTGGCGTGTCGAAGACGGCACGATCACCGGACAAACAACCGCCGATAAGCCGACCAAGGGCAACACCTTCATCATCTGGCGCAAGGGCGAAACCACGGACTTCGAGTTGAAGCTCGAATACAAAATCGTTGGCGGCAACAGCGGAATTCAGTACCGCAGCTTTGAAGTGCCGAACGAGAAATGGGTCATCGGCGGTTATCAAGCGGACTTCGAGGCGGGCGAAACCTACTCCGGCATCAATTATGGCGAGCGGTTCCGCGGCATCCTGGCCGGACGTGGCGAGAAGACGGTCGTCGGAACCGACCACAAGCCGAAGGTTGTCGAAAAGATTGGTGACACGAAAGAGATTCAGACCAAGATCAAGAAAGAGGACTGGAACACCTACCACGTCACCGCAAAGGGATTCACGTTCACGCACAAGATCAACGACGTGACTACCTCGATCTGCACCGACGAAGACACCGAACAACGCCGAGCCAAGGGCGTACTTGCCTTGCAGCTTCACGCTGGCCCGCCGATGAAAGTTCAGTTCCGCAACATCAAGATCAAGCAGACGAAATCCAAGGACGCGGTGAAGGGTGGTGCGGGTGAAGACAAAGTTTCGTCCGCAAAAAAAAAGGCTCTGCTCTTAGCCGGTAATCCGAGCCACGGTTTCGGTGCTCATGACCATCTGTCGGGCTGCTCGCTGCTGGCGAAGTTGCTCAATGCCAGCGGACTCGTCGAGGCGAAAGTGCATTCGCTCAAGAACGACGGCTGGCCGAAGCCGGAAGAGATCGCCGCCGCCAATACGATCGTGATTTACTCCGATGGTGGTGGCGGTCACCCCTTCAACGCGCATCTCGAAGAACTCGCCGCACGCACCGCGAAGGGGACCGGTATCGTCTGCATCCACTACGGCGTCGAGACCACCATCGGCAAGCCGGGCCAGGCTTTTATTGATTGGACCGGCGGCTACTTCGAGCCGAACTACTCCGTCAACCCGCATTGGCAAGCGTACTACCGCCAGCTCCCGAAGCATGCGACGACCAACGGCGTGAAGCCATTCAGCACGCACGACGAGTGGTACTACAACATGCGCTTCCGCGAGAAGATGGAGGGAGTCACTCCGATTCTCACCGACCTGCCGCCGGCGACGACGCTCGTCGTCCTGGATAAGGATGGCAAGATCGTCATGGAGGAAAAGGACGGCAAGAAAGTCCCGAAGCTCAGCCGTCCGGAGAACGCTCACAACAACAACCCGCACGCTCGCAAAGCGGTTCTCGAAGACAAGGCTCCGCAGCACACCGCTTGGGCGACGCAACGCGCAGACGGCGGTCGAGGCTTCGGTTGCTCCGGCGGCCACGATCATTGGAATTGGGGCAATCCTCAATTTCGCAAGCTGATTCTGAACTCCATCGTCTGGACCGCCGGTGCCGATGTCCCTGCCGATGGAGTCCCCGCCGGTAAAGTCACGATTGAAGACTTGCTCCAAAATCACGACGAACCAATCCCGGCTGACTTCAACGAAAAGCAACGACCGCGCATCCAAGCGTTGCTGGACGACTGGAACGCTCAAGCGGCGAAGTAGGCCACTTGCCCGGTTCCCTCTCCCAATGGGAGAGGGAGGAGGGGCCATCATGCCAAACGCTCATGAAGTTCAGCATCCGCTGATTCAGCATCATCTCGCCAAGCTGCGAGACAAAGCGACTCCGCCGGACGAATTTCGGCGACTGGTGCAGCGGCTCGCGGTGTTGTTGGCCTACGAGGCAACGCGCGACCTCAGCACGCGATCGCTGGAAATCGAAACGCCACTGCAGCGATTGAATGCGCAGCAGTTGTCGCAACGCATCGGACTCGTGCCGATCTTGCGAGCGGGACTCGGCATGGTCGATCCGGTGCTCGATTTGCTGCCGGACGCGGAGGTCTGGCATCTCGGTCTGTACCGCGACGAGGCGACCGCTCGGCCGGTGGAATATTACAGCAAGCTTCCGGCGCACAGCCCGGTCGACGTCGCGCTGGTGTTGGACCCGATGCTCGCGACGGGCGGTTCGGTCATCGCCGCGCTGCAAGCGTTGCAACGCTGGGGTGTGCCGAAGCTGAAAGTCCTTTCGGTCATCGCTGCCCCGGAGGGGATCAGCAATGTGATTGAAGCCTGCCCGCAGGCTCAAGTTTTCGTCTGTGCGATCGACCGCGAATTGAACTCTCGCAAATTTATCGTGCCCGGCCTCGGCGATGCCGGCGATCGAAGTTTCAACACGTTGCCGTAACTTGGGAGCGGATCATGCTGACTCGTTGGGTTTGCTTCGGAGTTTGGTTGGTCACTTCGGGTGCGATGGCTGATGAGGCTGCGACGAAGGTTTTCGAGCAGCGCATCCTGCCGATCTTCAAGTCCGATCAGCCAAGCAGTTGCGTGCAATGCCACTTGGCCGGTGTCGATTTGAAGAACTACATCAAGCCTTCCAGCGAGGCGACATTTCACTCGCTGCGGGACCAAGGCTTGGTCAATCTCGATCAGCCCGAGCAGTCGAAGATTCTCAAACTGATCAACATGAAAGACACCGACAACGCCGGCGCGAACCTGTTGCACGCGAAGTCACGCGAAGCAGAACTTACCGCGTTTGCCGAATGGCTCAAGGCGTGCTGCCGCGATCCAAAGCTGCGCAACGCACCGAAGCTGGCGGCCAGCGAACTTGCCAAGCCGGCTCGCCCGGACGAGGTGATTCGGTTCACTCGGACGGATCGGCTGCTGGAATCGTTCGAGCAAAATATCTGGGGTCAGCGACATCGCTGCATGGGCTGCCACTCGGAAGGCTCCGACCAGAATCGCAAGCTCGTCAAGGAAAACGGCGAGCAAGTCTCGTGGATGAAGAAGTCCTCGGCTGAAACGATGACCTACCTCATTCGCACGAAGCACCTGATCGACATTGACGACCCCGAGAAAAGCTTGTTGCTGCTCAAGCCGCTCAAAGAAGTCGATCACGGCGGCGGCAAGAAGTTTTTGAAAGGGGACTTGGGCTACAAGGGCTTCCGCACCTGGCTCGAGGATTACGCGAAGGTTGCTCGCGATGAATACGCCAAGGCTTCCGATCTACCGAAATCTGATCCGCGACGGCTCAAGGAATTCACCAGCGAGTTGTGGTTCAAGCTCACCAACACGGCACCGGCTTGGGGGGACAAGCTGCTGCAGGTGACCATTTATCGCTGGGATGACCGTGCGAAGAAATGGGAAGACGCGCCGATCGCGGTCTCGGATCGACAAGTGGCTGCGAAACCCCGGCTCTGGCAACACACGGTGACGCTGCTGGCCGCTGCCGACTCCCCGCGAGCCAAAGAATGGCAACGTGGTCCTAGCCAACTTCCCGCTGGCCGCTACCTCGTCAAAGTGCATGTCGATCGTTCCGACCGCACGCTCTCCGACTGGCGAGCGACATTGCGCAACGAAGACTTCGTCGGCCAAGCCGAATTCCAAGCCAACTGGCGTTCCGGCTACGGAGCAATGACAACCGTGGATGCCGAGAAGCTCAAGAAGTAGCGGCCAGATTCGACTCGGCACTCAATTCTTCTGGGACGCTTGCACCTGCAAGACCGGCTGAGCGTGTTCGCCGCTGCACAGCACGACCAGCAAATTCGAGATCAGTACTTCCCTCTGAGCCGGCGAGATTTCCAGGCCGGCCGCTCGCAACTGTGCGACGGCGTCATGCACGATCGCGACGGCACCTTCGACGATCGTTTTGCGAGCATCGATCAACGCCAACGCCTGCTGCCGCATCAGCATTGCCTGAGCGATTTCCGGGGCGTAGGTCAGATCGTTCAGCTTCACGTTGAGCACGCGGATGCCGGCGGCGTCAACGGCCTGTTGCAGTTCGGCGATGTAGGCTTTCGTGACCTCATCACTCTCGTTCTTCAAGCAGGATTCGGATTTGTCGGGCGACTCGTAGGGGAAGCGAGAGCTGACGCGTTTAATGACTGCGCCAGCTTGATCTGACATGAACGTGTGAAAGTTCTCGACATCCAACGCGGCCTTACGAGTCTCTTTAACGCGGTACACGACCACCGCGCTGATGTTGATCGGGCTGCCGTTGCGCTCGACGACCGTGGACGTCTGCATGTGCATGGTCAAGTCGCGCGTCGGAATCCGCCGTAGCGAACGGCCGACCGGATGAATCCAGCGGATGCCTTCACTGCGGAGCGTGCCGATGTATTTGCCGAACCTCAAGACGACCATTTCCTCACGCGGATTCACCACAAAGAACCCGAACAGCAGGATCGGCGGGAAGATGATCGTGACGATCACCACCAATGCGAATTCCATGACAGCACCTCCGCGTTGAGTTGGGTTGGCGACGACTCCGACCGAGGCTAGTGGTTGGACATCGCCAACATCAAGCGGGTCGGTTCAAGGACTTACGGAAGAGGTTCGTCCGGCCGCGATTATTCTTGTTTGGGATTTGCGGGCAGGAATCCACGATTTCTCAACCAGTCGGTGCAGGCACGCGTCCACGCAGCACAAGAGGCATTCGTCGGCCGCCCGCCGAAGCCGTGGCCGCCGGACGCGTAGACATGCAAGTCGGAGTGAATCCCGGCTCGCTTCAACGCCAAGTAGAACGTGATGCTGTGTTCCACATCGCTGATGGCATCGTCCGAAGCATGGACGAACAACAGCGGCGTCGCGTTGGCCGGCAGCTTCACCGTTGGAGAGAGTCCTCCCACTTCTTTGAACTTGAAATAACCCGAATAGACTGGGATGCCGAAGTCCGGCCGGCAACTGATTTCATCGATGGCGTCGATCGGCTCATACGTTCGCTTCTCGAAGTTCGTCGCCGTTGCTCCGACCAGATGCCCGCCTGCCGAGAATCCAATCATGCCGATCCGCTGCGGGTCGATGCCCCAGTCCTTCGCTTTGCTGCGCACGAGACTGACGGCTCGCTGCGCATCCTTGACTGGGCCGAGCGGTGGCACACCCTTCTCGTCACCAGGCCGGCGCGGGCAGCGGTACTTCAAGATGATGCCGGTCATTCCCAGAGAATTCAGCCACTCGGCGATTTCCTCGCCTTCGACGTCCCAGCCGAGGTTGTGGTATCCGCCGCCGGGGCAGATCAGCATTGCGGTGCCCGAGTTTTTGTCATTCGCTGGGCGATAGACGGTCAGCGTCGGCTTTGTGACGTTGGTCTTCCACTTGGTTGGCTTCCCAGCGACTTCGTACGCCTTGCCGTTGACCATCAACTGGATGAATTTCTCTTCGCCGATCGTGGTGGCATTGTCGTCCGCAGGTTTGTCTGGCCACACATCAACCACCAGCGGAGGGTCGGCGGCTGTTGTGAACTTCGCCATCAAGAGACCGGCGACAAACGATGCGGCGAAGACGATGTGTTTCATGATGAGCCTGACCCTTGTCTCGTTGGACGCAGGCATTGAAACTGCAATCCCCCTTCAGGTCCATGCAACCGCCGTAGCCACTCAGTTTTCCGGAGTCGTCCATGCCAAGTTCGGTTGTCTTTCGTGGTCAGATCGTGTTTCCCGACCACATTGGGCGCGGTGCGATCGTGGTTCGTGACGGGCGGATCGCCGATGTGCTCGATGCCAGCGTGTCGTTGCCCGCCGACGCGACGATCGTTGATGCTGGTGACGGATACCTCTCACCCGGATTCGTCGATCTGCATGTGCATGGCGGAGCCGGCGGCGATTTCATGGACGGGACGGCTGAGGCGTTTCGGCTTGCGCTGCGGTCTCACGCAAGGCACGGCACGACACGAATGGCGATCACCACGACGGTCGCGCGGCACGATCAAATTCTCGCCACGCTGGAACTGACTCGGCAGTTTCGCCGCACGCCGGAGCCGAACGGAGCGCGGGTGATGGGGGCGCATTTTTATGGGCCGTACTTTCGGTACGAGGCACGCGGAGCACATCCTGGAGCGGAGGTTCGTCCGGCGGTCCAACAGGAGTTCGATCAGTACCTCGAATACGCTGACGATCTCGTGACGGCGACGGTCGCTCCGGAAATCGGCGGTGCGAAAGAATTCGCGATGGCCTGCCGGGCCAAAGGGGTGCGGACCAACGTCGGTCACTCGTGGGCGACGTTTGATCAAATGACCGAGGCGGTCAAAGAATGGGGCGTGCGGCACGTCGACCATCTGTATTGCGCGATGTCCGACAAAACCAAGCTGCGTCAATTTCAGATGTACCCGATGCAAGGGGGCGTGCTCGAAGCGACGCTGTACTTCGACGAATTGACGACCGAAGTCATCTCCGACGGCAAGCACCTCGACGCCGGATTGCTGCTGCTGGCGTTGAAGATCAAAGGGCCGGATCGGCTCGCGCTGGTGACCGACTGCAACCGGGCGCTCGACATGCCGGACGGCGACTACATGATCGGCCCGCTGGATGGCGGCGAACCGCTCATCAAACGAGACGGTGTCGGACTGATGCCAGATGGCCAGGCGTTGGCTTCGAGCGTCGA
This sequence comes from Planctomycetota bacterium, assembly GCA_003669125.1. Taxonomy (GTDB): domain Bacteria; phylum Planctomycetota; class Planctomycetia; order Planctomycetales; family Planctomycetaceae; genus SXKJ01. The sequence goes on along the minus strand of QWQF01000209.1, from coordinate 44,755 downwards.
AGGGATGGATCACATGGTCCGCACGTTCGCCAAGCTCACCAGTCGACCGCTGTGGGAAGTCATCCGCATGGCGTCGTTGACGCCGGCTCGCATCGCGGGACGCGATCGCGAACTCGGCAGTCTGGAGAAAGGCAAGCAAGCCGACGTTGTGGTTTTCGATCGCGACTGGAACGTTCAGCGAGTGTTTATCGACGGCGTTGAATTGTCGTTGAAATGACTTCACCCCACCGGGCTTGCCGGGGTGGGGTTACGGAGAATGTGCCATGACCACTCTGCGGATCGCCTTGGCTCAATGCCGACAGACCGACGACTTCGACGCGAATGCTCGCACGATCGTTCGTTTTTTCGACGAGGCCGCGAAGCAGCGGGCGCAGATAGTCTGCTTTCCAGAGACTCAGACGGTGCCGATCTCGACATCGACCTCGCCACGCAAGCCATGTTCAAGTTCGACACCGACGGCTGCGTGAAAGTGCTGTTCGCCGATATGGTCGCGCGCGAGGAATACCGAATTCCTCAATGACGAAGGCCCAATGGGATCGAGGTCAATTGGCGAGCGTCTCTGTCGGTGCTCCGGCCGTTGTGTCTCGTCGCTGGCTCGCGATGTGGCTGAGCCGCACCCAGCGGAAGTGCCACAGCGTGACGAGCTTGGTCGCGGCGCTGACTGACGACAGCAACATCAGCGGCCAACCGATGCTCGTGCCCATCGAGACCGCGAAGGCGATCGTCGAGAGGTCCTTCCAAAATAAGAACTGATGCAGTCGAGCGGACACGCCTCCCGTGCGACCGGTTTGGCGAATCAGCAACACTTGGTGCAGATACCCCTGAGCCAAAATCGCCGTGACGATCACGATCAGCGTCTGCGAAACGGTGCGTCCCCACTCGGCCGCCCCCGGAATCGTGACGAGTCCGAGCGGTGCGCCGACTAACAATGTCGCACAGACGGCGAACGCACACGTCGCTACGCGGTCGCGTCGGTCTCGCACGATTTCGAAGAGAACCGCCAGCGTGAGCAGTGACGCGGCCAGCCGCGGCCAGACGAGGTAATGGTTGAATCGCTCCAGACACGCGCCGTACAGGAAGAACGAAAAGAACGCCAGAAAGCTGCTGACGAATTGATTGACCGACAACACCGCCGTTGGTCGCTCGTGAGTTTCACCGTCGTCGGCCGATTGTTTCCGTTTCCAGACAAATCCCAACTGCGCCCACAGCCCGCCGATGGTCAACAGAAAGATTGCGGAACTGATCAGACCCGTGAGGTGGTAGCTCATGCCGATTATCGTCCCCAGCCGGCCGCTTGCCGCAGTTCGGCAACATCCATCGGCCCTTCCGTGCTGAGCAACGGGCACAGTCGCGAATCCTTCAGCACGTCGGCCACCTTGAGCGGTCGATCATCGACGATCATTTGCTGGGACATCAAGCGGACTCCGTGGCTGTAATCGACGTACCAATCGACGTGACCAACGTAGACCGGCTGGATCGGTCGGCCGTTGGACTCATGCCAGCCGTAAATTGCGACCTTGTGCGGCTTCTCCTTCAAGCGATTAGTCAGCACGACGTCCTTCTTGATGCCGGCGACGAGCAGTCCGCGCGGCTTGTTCCGAAGTTGTTCTTCGATGATCTGATGATGCTGCCAGAACGTGCCGGCGGAATCGCGGTCTTTGGTCAGCGGCTTCGGATCGAGTTTCAATTCAGCGGCGGCGAAGACATCGTCCGAGACCTTCGCGGTGATCAGCGAGGCGTCGCACTTCTCAGCGATTGCCGCCGCAGTGGCCGGAGTGATCGGGACTCGGAAGAAGTCACCGTCGATTCCAACCGCCAGATAGTCGGCCATGACGAAATAAGTGGCGATGTGTTTGACGCCGGAGTCGTCGGTGGCGTGGACTCGAATCGGTTTCAGATGCCGCAGCGAATCGGGGACGTTGCCACTGAGGAGTTCTCGCAAGATCGCCGCCTCGCGCTGGTCGCGCGGTAGATTGGTGATCTGTTGCAGGAATCGCGACCCAGTGGGCGCGTTGGCGGGACGCGCGGGAATGGCGAGTCGAACTTCGGGTGCATCGGCAGCGATCACGGCTCGCACGATTGAAGGGTCAACGAATGGCTGCGGCTGAATCCATTTTGAGTACGCTCGCGGGCCGCCGAACGTGCCCCATTTGTCGGCCAGGTCCGTGCCCAGCGTCAGGCCATGCAAGAGACCGTTCATCTCGCCGACGAGCACCGAGTGCAAAATCTTGTTGTCGGGATTCGGATGCACGAAGAACTGAATCTGTCCGTTGAGGCCGGCCGTCTGTTTGAAAGGGCCAACGTCTCGCTCGGTCAGTTCGACGTCGTGGCGAAAACGATTCAACATCCGCTGCGAAGCTCGAAATGTTCCACCATCGTGGCCGACGACCTTCTTGCCGTTGAGAGTGAGTTCGCGATCGTCGTAGGCGACGACGACCAATCGCCGAATCGCGTCGCCGTTCAACCATGCCAGCAGTTTGTCGCCGTGGCCTTCGTCGTCTGAGTACGAGTAGTTCGCATCGAGAAATACGATCCGTTCGACGGACGTCGGCAATGCTTCGGCGGCATTCAGCTCTCCGAAAATGAACGAGCCGCCGCCGCTGTGACACGTCAGCACGACTTGCTCGGCCGAGACTTCTTTGGCGAGCGTCGCCACCAGATCGCGGATGATTGTGTTGGCTCCGGCTTGCTCGCGGCGAAACGTCGGCCAGCTCAGCTTGGGAGCCTGCACGGCCGCCAGCACAATCTCTCGCTCGCGGTCGAGTTCACGCAGTCGCCGAATCTGCGCGGCGACATGCTGGATGTCGAACCGCCAATCAAGCCCCTTCGCCGCCGCACAGCCCAGCGTCTGCTCGATCGTGTTGCCATTCGGTGTGGCGAAGATGACGAGGACTCGCGGTTTGTCGGTCAACTCCGCCGGGGCGTTCACCAACACACGCACGCCACTTTCGAGACGGGACCACTTCACCTGCTCGTTGAAGGGGAGTGACTTTTGAAAGCCCGGCAACAATGCTTGCGCCGGGGTGCTCGACGGCATGGCCGTCAGCAGCGATGCGAACGCGAGGATTCTGGGAAGCAGTGTTTTCAACATGTTGGGAGGTTCGACAATTCTCAGTGGCTGAAGTGATCACCAGTTGTCGCCGGCTCGGCGAGAGCTCGTGTGGAGGAACGGATCAATCGGGTCAGCGGCCCAGATGGTCCCGCCTTTGAACCAGTCATCCAGCAGCTTGCGATCATCAGCCGAGAGTTTGTCGCGTTCACGAGCAGACTGTCGAGATCGCCGGGTTTGAGCACTTGGCCGCGATCGTCACCGGCCAGAGCCTTCTCACACGGCGTCAGGTCCAAGGCCATTTTGTGATCGGAAGCGTTGTGGCATTCCAAACAAGTTCGGGCCCGGAGTCTACACGGTTAGCAACGCGGAAGGTTGTGATACTCGCGTGTTGAGGCTCGTCGGGCAGCCGCTATCATCCAATGGTCGTTTCCTCGGTTCCTCGATCCCCCGGAATCTCTCGGACCTTCATGCTCGTTGACGAGCCTCATCAGGACTTCCAGCCATGCCGACCGCTCCGTTTCATTTTCAAGAACTCTTCGAACTCGGCCCCGACGACACCGAGTATCGCTTGCTGACCGCGGAACACGTCTCTGTCAAATCGTTCAACGGTCGCGATGTGCTGTGCGTTGATCCGCAGGCGCTGACGCTGCTCTGCTCGCAGGCGTTTCACGACATCAACTTCTTCCTGCGGCCGAAGCATCTCAAGCAGGTCGCGGCGATCTTGGATGACCCGGAGGCATCCGAAAACGACCGCATGGTCGCGCTGACGATGCTCAAGAACGCCGACGTGTCGAGCGCCGGTGTGTTGCCGTTCTGTCAGGACACCGGTACCGCGATCGTCATGGGCAAGAAGGGACACGCCGTCTGGTCCAGCGGCGATGAAGAGGCGCTCGCTCACGGCGTCTACAACGCCTACACCGAGAACAACCTGCGATACTCGCAGAACGCCGCGCTCAACATGTGGGACGAGAAGAACACGAACACGAACCTGCCGGCACAGATCGATCTCTCGGCCTGCGACGGCGGCGAGTACAAGCTGTTGTTCATCGCCAAGGGGGGCGGCTCGGCCAACAAGTCGTTCCTGTTTCAGGAGACACGAGCGGTCCTCAATCCGAAGTCGCTCGTCGAGTATCTGACCGCCAAGATGGTGACGCTCGGCACCGCCGCTTGCCCACCGTATCACCTCGTGTTCGTCATCGGCGGCACTTCGGTGGAAGCGACGATGAAGACGGTGAAGCTGGCTTCGACGAAATATCTCGACAACTTGCCGACGACCGGCAACGCTCACGGCCGAGCGTTCCGCGATGTCGAACTCGAAGCACAGATGCTGGATCAAGCTCGCAAGTGCGGCATCGGGGCACAGTTCGGCGGGAAGTATTTCGCGATCGACGTCCGAGTGATCCGGCTCCCACGTCACGGAGCCTCATTGCCCATCGGCATCGGCGTCTCGTGCAGTGCGGATCGGCAGGCCAAGGGGAAGATCACGAAGGATGGCGTGTTCATCGAGCAACTTGAATTCGAGCCGCTGAAATACATCCCGGAAGAACTGCGACATCGCAAAGACACCGGCGCGATCCGAGTCGATCTCAATCGCCCGATGCAGGACATTCTCACCGAGCTGTCGCGCTATCCGGTGACGACGCGGTTGCTGCTGAACGGCCCGATCGTCGTCGCACGCGACATCGCGCACGCGAAGCTCAAAGAGCGACTCGATGCCGGTCAGCCGCTGCCCGATTACTTCAAGGCGCATCCGGTCTACTACGCCGGCCCCGCGAAGAAGCCGGAAGGTCTGCCGAGCGGCTCATTCGGCCCGACGACTGCCGGCCGCATGGACTCGTACGTCGAGCTGTTTCAATCGCACGGCGGCAGCATGGTGATGATCGCGAAGGGCAATCGCGGCCCGGCCGTCACCGCTGCCTGCCAGAAGCACGGCGGCTTCTATCTCGGCAGCATCGGCGGCCCGGCCGCGATTCTCGCCAAGGAGAACATCCGCAAAGTCGAGGTTGTCGAGTTCGCCGAACTCGGTATGGAAGCGATTTGGCGAATCGAAGTCGAAGACTTCCCGGCGTTCATCTTGGTCGATGACAAAGGCCACGACTTCTTCGCCGACGTCGGGCCGGGATGCTCGCATTGATGTTTGTAGGATGGCCGCCTTCGGCCGTCCTACGTTAGTAGCTCACGAACACGGATGGTCGGTGGCGGCCATCCTACGAAAGTACAATCGTGCCTCAACCCGTGAAGATCGGAGTCATTGGCCTCGGCCGCTTTGGCCGGCTGCATTCGCTCACGCTCGCGGGATTGGCGGAAGCCGAACTCGTCGGCGTGGTCGCGCGGCGACAAGCGAGTCTCGACAACTTGCGGCGCGAGTTGCCGGACGTGCGCGGCTGGCTTGATCTCGATCAGGCGATTGCCGAATCCGGAGCCGAGGCGTGGGTCGTCGCCTGTTCGACCGCCGAGCATGTCCGCGTCGCGACTAAGCTGCTGCAAGCCGGCAAGAAAGTGTTGTTGGAGAAACCGATCTCGGAATCGTTGCCCGATGCGGAACGCTTAGCACCGTTGGTCAGCACCGATTCATCGAACCTGATGATCGGCCACATCGTGCTCTTCAACAGCGAGTTCAAACAGGTTCGCGAAGAGGTTGCAAAACGTGGCGGGCTGAGCTTCATCGACTGCGTGCGACATCGACCGGCCAGCATCGTGAAAGACTTTCCTGGCGAAAACCCGCTGCAAGCCACGATGGTTCACGACTTGTACGCCGTTCAAGTGCTGCTGAATCGTGTCGAACCGGAGCGGTTCAGTTCGCAGTTTCATCGCACAGAATCGGGAGCGGTCGATCTGGCGTTGGCTCAGTTGCAGTGGCCCGATGGGACGTTGGCCTCGTTCGCGGCGTCGTATCTGACGCCGACTGGCATGCCACCGCGCGGCTTCGATCGGATGGAAGTCTTCGGACGAGGCTGGTCCGCACGCATCTCGCCGAACCCGCGGCCGATCGAAGTTTGGGACGACAAAGCGACGTGGCCGATGGCCTTGGAAATCCGAGCCGACATCGGCGGACCTTCCGGCATGATGGCCGAGGAACTCCGCTGCTTCTGTCGAGTGGTTCGCTGTCTCGAAGCCGTACCCGTCGGCGCGACGTATGCCGACGCTCTGCAAGTGCAGCGTTGGATGGGCCGATTGGTGTCGGCGGCGCGGTGAAATGACCGTGGAGTGTGGTGGCTCGACGCAACACTCCAAAGTGGGTTGGGCTTTGCGCCGCCGTAACGAACGATTGGAATGCCGCGTCATGATGCGAATCTTGGGTTCATCACGAATACATTCTGGCCAGCTTCGCCGACGCGACGTGCTGCGCGCCGGTGGATTGGGGTTGCTCGGAGCGTCTCAGCTTTCGACGGTGGCTTGTGGCGAACCGAGCACTGTCACGTTGCCGAATTTCGGTCGCGCGAAGCGATGTCTGCTGCTCTACATCTACGGAGCTTGGAGTCAGCTCGACACGTTTGATCCGAAGCCGAATGCTCCGGAAAGCATTCGCGGTGAGTTTGCGACGATCGACTCGTGTTTGTCGGGCGTCGCGATTTGCGAGCACTTGCCGCGAACGGCACGGGTTCTGGACCGTTGCACGCTGGTGCGGTCGATGTCGCATCCGTGGAACATTCATTCGGCGTCGTACACGCTGACCGGCAATCCGGACACGGAACGGATCGAAGGCCGGCAGAGGAATCCCGATCAGTGGCCGTACATCGGCGGGGTCGTCGACTACTGTGCGTCGCGCGGCGAGTTCGGTCCGCAACCGCGCGGCGTGCCGGTCAACGTGATGCTGCCGTGGCGACAAAGTTTGTACGCTCGGCCGAACAAACGATCAGGGACTTTCGGCGGTTTCTTGGGGACGGCGTTCGATCCGCTCTGGACCGAGTTTCGGGGCGAGGCTCCGCAAGGTGATCCGTTTCGCGAGATCACGCCCGATGGCCGACTCGAATTTGGTTCCGGTGACGGAGCTGCGATCACGTTGGATTCGCTCGACCGACGCCGCTCGTTGCTGGCCCAGTTTGAACAGCGAACGACGGAACTCGATCGCTCGGCCAGCGCGGCGGGATACTCGAAGCAACGCGAACTGGCGCTCGACTTTCTTGCTCGACCGCAAGTGGTCGATGCCCTTCGATTGGAACGGGAGTCGATGTCGTTGCGAGACGATTACGGCATGACGTTGTTCGGGCAGTCGTGCTTGTCGGCTCGGCGGCTGCTTGAAGCGGACGTGAAATTTGTCACCGTCTGCTGGGACGAATTCGGCCAGACCGACGAGAGCTGGGACACGCACTACGATCATCACTCGCGAATGCGCGAGTTCCTGTTGCCGGCGTTCGATCGTGCGTTCTCGGCGCTGATGCTCGACCTCGATCGACGCGGAATGCTCGACGACACGTTGGTGCTGTGCCTCAGCGAACACGGCCGCACGCCGACGTTCGACATCACGGCGGCGGGTGCTCCCGGCCGAGGCCACTGGTCGCGAGCGTACTGCCAACTCTTCGCCGGAGCCGGCGTGCCGCGCGGGCAAGTCGTCGGTTCGACCAACTCGATCGCTGGCGATGTAGTCGAGCGGCCGATTGATCCGAAGGATATTCTTCGCACTGCGTATCACCTGCTCGGTGTTGACGCGAATCGTGAACTGTTGGCTTCGCCGGGACGCCCGGTCCCGCTCGTCGCGGGTGGACAAGTCGTGCGTGAGTTGCTGGGATGACGCTGTACGATCAGCATCCGTGCAACAACCCGAAGCGTCAGCGAGGGCGAACGTTTGACCGACTTGATTTGTGATCGAGCGTATTGGAGCCTTCGCCCTCGCTGACGCTTCGGGTTAGTTTTTCCAGATGAGGAGACGACATCGTGAGGCCGACTGGATTGATCGCTGTTTTGTCATTGGGAGCTGTGCTCATGACGACGTCCGTCTTTGGTGACGATTTGAAACTCCGTCTTCGTTCTCAAGCAGAGTCGTCCGCTGGCAGTGGAAGTTTCAAGCGGCTGACTCGCGATGAAACTTGGGCTGCGAAAGAAACCGCGGTCATTGTCTGCGATGTTTGGGACGCTCATCATTGCTTGAATGCCGTGCGGCGGCTGGAAGAGTTTGCTCCGCGAATGAACGACGTTTTGAAAGAGGCGCGGAAACGCGGGGCGACGATCATTCATTCGCCGAGCGATTGCATGGCGGCTTACGAAGATCATGCGGCTCGAAAGCGAGCGGTCGCGGTTCCGGCGGCGAAGGTGAAGCCGAAGGACGTCGAGCACTGGTGCTCGCGCATTCCCAGCGAGGAGAAGGCGGTCTATCCGATCGACCAGTCGGACGGCGGCGAGGACGACGATCCGGCCGAGCACGCCGAGTGGGCCGCGAAGCTCAAGGCGATGGGCCGCAATCCGGGGATGCCGTGGCAGTCACAGTCGAAGCTGATCGAGATCGACGCCGACCGCGACTTCATCTCTGACCGAGGCGACGAAGTCTGGAACGTGCTCGAATCGCGCGGGATCAAAAACGTGATTCTGGTGGGCGTGCATCTCAACATGTGCGTGCTCGGCCGGCCGTTCGGGCTGCGGCAGATGGTTCGCAACGGCAAGAACGTCGCTCTGATTCGTGACATGACCGACTGCATGTACAACCCGAAGCGTTGGCCACTGGTCGATCATTTCACGGGCAACGATCTTGTCATCCGGCATGTCGAACGCTTCGTCTGCCCGACGATCACCAGCGATCAGATTCTCGGCGGCGAGCCGTTCCGGTCGAAGTTCGACAAGCGAGCGGTGACGGAGGCGGTGAGTCACTCGGCCCTCTTGACCATGCGGCAGCCGTGTGGAGATTGGTCCCCGATCTCGATTCCAAGTGCCTGGGCCGAGACAAACGCCGGCTTTGGCTCGTTCGGAGGGCCGGTCTGGTATCGCTGCACGATTCGATTGCCAAAGTCGTGGGTGGATTCGTCCGGAGTGCGGCTCTCATTGACGTCGCGCGATGGTGCGGTCCGAGGTTGGTTCAACGGCGAAGCGTTGATCGCCGAGCCGGGCGGTCCAGCCGGTCGAACGGTCTTGCGCATTCCTGAGAAAGCGATCTACCTCGACGACACAAACATCCTGGTGCTGAATGGCGGAGGTGCTGAGCAAGCGATTGGTTTGCAGCAGGCACCCATCGTGATCAGCGGGAAGAACCAACTGGAGCTCAAGGGACGCTGGCAATGCCGTGTCGTCGGCGATGAGAAGTCATCGTCCAACATCCCGCTTCCCGCGAAGTTTGGTGGCTCGACCGATATGCTTTTCGAGCCGCGACAATGAAAGAGTCCAACGAATGACAGGATTCACCATGCACGATCAGCAACAATTGACTCGCCGCGAGGTTCTCGCCGTGGGAACCGCCGCTCTGGGAGCGATCATGACTCAGGACATTCTTGCCGCCGACAAAGACCTGCCGTGGATTGACCCCCATTCGCACATCTGGCCGGGGGAGATCGACAAGTTTCCGCTCGCTCCGGGGCAGACGAAGAAGAATCTCAATCCGACCAGCTTCACCGATGACGAACTGATGGCGATTGCTCGGCCGGAAGGTGTCGGCCGTGTCGTGCTGATTCAGCACTCGGTGTATCACCTGTTCGACAACTCGTACTTGATCGACGCAGTGCGGCGGCATCCGAAGCTGTTTCGCGTGCAAGGGATGGTCGATGACCACCTGCCTCACGCGGGCGAGACGATGAAGAAGTTGCTGCCTCAAGGAGTCACCGGTTTCCGCATCACGCCGTTCGTCCGCAAGAAAGAGGATCAGGCCAAATGGCTCGAATCGCCCGGCATGATCGAGATGTGGAAGACCGGAGCGGAAACTCGGCAGGCGATGTGCTTGTTGATCAACGCCTCGGACTTGGCCGCAACCGACGCGATGTGCGAGCAGCATCCTGAAACGCCGGTTGTCATCGACCACTTCGCTCGGATCGGTGTGGATGGCGAGTTTCGAGACAGCGACATCAAGGCTCTCTGTCGGCTGGCTCGGCACAAGCACACGAGCGTCAAGATTTCGGCTTACTACGCGTTCGGTCAGAAGAAGCCGCCGCATGATGAATTGATTCCGATGATCAAACGGCTGCTCGACTGCTTCGGCTCGCAACGGCTGATGTGGGCCAGCGACTCGCCGTATCAGATTCAGGGAGCCAACAACTACAAGGCGTCGATCAGCCTCGTTCGCGACCGGATGGATTTCCTCTCGAAGCAAGACCGCGAGTGGTTGTTGGCGAAGACGGCCGAGAAGGTCTTTTTCTATGCCTGAGTTTGGTTTGCCCGAACTGACTTCGTCCCAATGGATGCTGGCGTTGCTGTCCGCATTTGGCTTGGGGGTGGCGAAGAGCGGGTTCGCGGGGGTCGGCCTGTTTCACGTCGTGGTCTTCGCATTCTTGTTCGGAGCGAAAAAATCGACGGGATATGTGTTGCCGATGCTGATCTTCGGCGACGTCTGTGCCGTGGTGGCGTTTCGGCAACATGCTCGGTGGGAGTACGTCCGGAGCATGTCGTTGCCGACGGCCTTGGGAGTCGTGATCGGCTGGGCGCTGATGAATTCGCTGAGCGAGTCCGCGTACAAGCCGGTGATCGGCAGCATCATCCTAGGATTGGCGGCGATGCAGACGGCTCGCATGTGGCGGCCGGGTTGGTTTGAGCATGTGCCTCACGCGGCTTGGTTCGCTTGGAGTCTGTGCTTGATTGCCGGATTCAGCACGATGCTCGCGAACGCGGCCGGCGGGATCATCGCGCTGTACCTCGTGGCCGTCTCGATGCCGAAGCTGGAACTCGTGGGGACGACCGCCTGGTTTTTCCTGCTGTTGAACTTGTTCAAAGTTCCGTTCAGTGCCCAGTTGGGACTCATCGGCAGCGACACACTGATGCTCAACGTGGTGCTCACTCCGATGATCGTGCTCGGACTGTTGGCCGGTCGCTGGCTGATTCATCGCATCCCGCAGCGACAGTTCGACAGTCTGGTGTTGCTGCTGTCGTCGGTCGCCGCATTGCGGTTGATCGGTGCGTTTTGAATCGAGGTCGTTTCAAAGGAGTGTCAGCACGACGCGCCAGCGAGTGGTTCAATTCTCGCGGAGACAGACCACTCGCTGGCGCGTCGTGCTGGTTTCTCGGCAGTTCTATTTTCCGAAGCAGTACAGCCACTCTTGTCGCTTGCCGCCGGAGCGAGTCGCGGTGCGGATGAAGAGTTGGTTGCCGGCGACGGCGGGGCTGGGGAAGGCTTCGTCCCCCAGTTTGTTCTCGGCCACGAGTTCAAATTTTTCGGGGCTTGGCTTGAAGACGTACCAAGTGCCCTGTTCATTGGCTTGGTAGATGTGACCTCCCGCGAACACCGGCGACGAGCTCACCGGGCCGGCGAGGCGTTGCTTCCACATTTCGTTGCCGTCACTGCCTCGCCAGCAGAACATGATGCCGTTGCCGGTCAGCGCGTAGACGTAACCGTCGAGCGCGAGCATCGACTCTTCGTAGCATTTTTGGTTGTTCTTCCAGAGCACTTTGCCACTGCCGTCCGCTTTGACGGCGATCGTTTCGGCCTTCGGATAGCCACCGCTCGCAAAGACAATGTCTCCATCCCAAACCATCGTGCCGCACGTCGCGTGGGTCGTACCGGCGACATCCCACAGCAACTTGCCGTTCGCAGGATCGTAACTGGCGACCTTTTCCGCTCCGCTGATCAGCAGTTGGTCCTTGCCGGCGACGTGTGCGACCACCGGCGTTGAAAACGTGATGTTGTCCCGACGCGGCGTCTTCCAGAGTTGCTTGCCGGTCTCGCGGTCGAGAGCGGTGATGGCACTCGTGCCATCGAACTCGGAAGCGATGATCACCGAGTTGCCGTACAGCGTCGGTGACGGAGCGTAGCCGTACTCGAAGCGCTGCGGATTGAAGGGGCCGACAACCTGCTGCCAGAGTTGCTTCCCCTTGAAGTCGAGCGCCGTGCAGACGACGGTCTTGGCGTGGAAGAACGTGACGAACAGCCGCTCGCCATCGCTGGCGACGGTCGGTGTCGCTTCAGTGTTCTTCGAATGATTCTTCGCCGGAAAACCACCTTTGCTGAGGTCGGTTTTCCAAAGCTGCTTGCCGGTCGAGCGATCAAACGCGACGACCGAATGCTGCTTCTGCTGTTCGTCAGAGGTCTCCAGCACGACCAAGTTGCCGACGACCGTCGGCGACGAGTGGCCGCGTCCTGGGACCGGCGTTTTCCAGGTGACGTTTTTGTTGTCGCCGAATTCCGTCGGTACGGATTGCCCTTCGGTCGCGATGCCGTTTCGCGATGGCCCTCGCCAGTACGGCCAATCTTTCTCGGCCGAGAGCTTCGGAAAGTCGGCGATGCCCCGATCGGCGGCGAGTCCAGTGTCATTCGCGACGAATCCTGCGAACGAAATCAGTCCGAGAGTCACAAGCCAAACGCGAAAGCTCGAAGTACGCATATCGTCGGTTCCTTCAACAAAGTTTGGTGGGAGGATGAGGCAGATTGTCGGTGTCGCATCCCGCGACCCAGAGCGGGGGCGGGAGTATATTCCGCCGCTGGCCGAAGTCACATTCCGACCTCGGTGACGTCTGGCGTGATCTTGCCGGAAAGACGAAGTGATTTCCGCGAGGCTCCACATGATCGACCTGCAGCAACTGACGACCGACATCGCCGCTCTTCCCACCGAGTCGTTCGACTGGGGCACACTGACTTGGCTGTGCAACTCGAAGCTGTCGCCGGGGGCGAAGCAGACCGTCGGCCTGTGTCACATTCATCCTGGCCGAGGCAACCCGGTGCATTACCACCCGAACTGCGAAGAGGTGCTGCACATGCTCGCCGGAACAGGACAGCACAGCTTCGAGGGCGAATCGATTGAACTTCGAGCCGGCATGACGATCCGCATTCCCAGCGGCGTGAAGCACAACATGACGAATGCCTGCAACGAGCCGATCATCTGCTTGATCGCATTCAATTCCGGTGAGCGCGAGACCGTGTTTCTCACGTGAGCATCTTGCGCGGATTCTGTAGCCCGACCCCTTGTGGGTCGGAGGATTCCGTTCGGAGTGCCTCATCCAGGCGACAAGGGCCTGGGCTACGTCGCGTCGGGAATGTCATCGCCGTTGTAGTGCTCGTAGAACAGTCGGCCGATTTCTTCGCTCAGCCGCGCGAGGTATTGCTGCTTGAAGGTCGCAAAGGGAACTTCGGTCGCGGCTCGCGGAGCGACGGTTGGGAACAGGGACGTGATTTCCTTCGTGTAGATCTTCTCCCCTTCGCCGTCTTCGTCGATCTCGAAGACACTGACGACGCCCTCGGCATGGCCGCGCAGCAGGTCGTGGCTGTGCTCTTCCCACAGGTTGAAGCTTTCCAGGTCGATGTAGATGACGTACTTCACACCAAGAGCCTTGCCAATTTCGGAAGGCTCGTCCCAGTTTTCGGAGTTCTCGTCGAGCCAGGCTCGAACTTGATCGGGGTTGGTGACCTTCACTTTGTGCTGCACCAAACGGTAGGTGAGAAACTTCGCGAGGTCATGATCGACGGTGGAGAAGTCGTACTTCACGTCCAGCGGCGCGTAGCAGACGACGGCGACGGTGGCCTCCTTGTCCGTCATCGACTTCTTGGTCATGAGGTCGAAGTCCGGCTCAATCGACGGCGGACCGCCGAGCAGATAGCCCCAGAAGATCAACGGCTTCAGGCAGCCGGTCAGCGCGAGCGGAAGCAAAAGCAGAGTCGCATAGACTCGGAGGCGAACGGATGTGTGTGCTTCGGACTTCGTCATTCGAAATTCTTTCGTCATTCGAGTTTCGTCATTCATCATTTCAGCCATCACATCTCGTCTCCCAATCGGTAGTCGTAGAAGCGGCTGCCGAGTCGGTCGCTGAGATTGTCAACGAATTTCTTCTCGAACATCTTGCGCGAGAGCGAGTCGCAGGGGACCGGGCCGTGTGGCGGATATTGATTGCGAAAGTTTCCCGTGAAGACTTGCAGAGTCTCCTTCGCACCAGCGACCTCTTGGACTTGAAAGACCTGCATTTGTCCGGAGGCGCTGCCGTGGTAGAGATTGGGGCTGCCCGCGTCGTGCAGACTGAAAGTGTCCACATCGACGACCGCGATGAAGTCGGTGTCGAACTCGCGAGCCAGTTCGCTCGGGTGATCGAACCGTCCGCCGTTTTTGTCGATCCATCGGGCGACGTCGTCCGGATTCACGATTTGCACACCATGCAATTTGAGACGGCGTGAGACGGCGTCGATCAAATCGAGATCCAGCGAGGGACTTTCGCCCTCGATCGATTGCGGCGTGCGGACCACGATCAGCAATTTCTTTTCATCTTTGGTCAGATCGATGCCGGTGCGAGTACGAAATTCGGAGACTTGCTTGGGATCGCCAAAGATCGCTCGGCCCGCCATGACTCCCAACGAACAGCCGACACTGCTGAACAACGCCAACGCAGCCAGCAGGGCCGAGCCGACGCGCCAACGAACCGAAATCCATTTCGGAACGACGGAACAAGTCATGGTCGTGGGTGTGTGATGAATGTGGGAGGAAGCGCTGGCTCACCCAAGAATCGGGCAGGCCACGAGAGGCAGGATCGAGAAGAGGACGGGTTGATAGCTGTGATTGCCAAGTGCAGCAAGAGGAAGTCGGAAGAAGGGCACTCTTGCCCGTCATTCGGTCGGGCGATCCGCCGAAGGCGGACCAACCTACCTCGGCTCGTACACGCCGGAGCAAACCTCGACGGCGGGTCCGGTCATGTAGACCTCGCCGCTCTCGGCCCATTCGAGATGCAAGTCGCCACCTCGCAAATGTGCTGTGACTTTGCGGTCGGTCAGTCCCGCGAGGACTCCGGCGACGGCCGATGCGCAGGCTCCCGTTCCGCAAGCCCAGGTTTCGCCTGAGCCGCGTTCCCAGACTCGCATATTGAACTCGGTCGGTGAGAGAACCTGGATGAACTCGGCGTTCACGCGGCGCGGGAAGGCCGGGTGCTTTTCGATTTGCGGGCCGATGCGGAGCACCCAGTCGTCGTTGATTTCGTCCACAAAGGTGACGCAGTGCGGATTACCCATCGAAACGCAGGTGACCTCGAACGTCTTGTCGCCAGCAGTCAGCTTTTGACGAATCGGTGGATCTCCGGGCAGCGTTGTGGGGATTTCAGAGCTCTTGAGAATCGGCGGTCCCATGTTGACGCGGACTTGGCCAACTCGGCCGCCTTCGACATCGCATTGCAGAGTCAGCACGCCTCGGCCAGTCTCGATTCGCAGCGTCTCGCGCCGAGCAATCCCGTGGTCGAACAGATATTTCGCGACGCAGCGAACCGCATTGCCACACATCTCGGACTCGCTGCCGTCCGCGTTGAACATTCGCATCCGCGCATCGGCGACTTCCGATGGGCAAATCAAGACGAGACCGTCGCCGCCGACGCCGAAGTGTCGGTCGCTGACCTCAATCGCCAGCTTCGCGACGTCCGCTGGAATCTTTTCCTCGAAGCAGTTGACGTAGACGTAGTCGTTGCCGGCCCCGTGCATTTTGGTGAATCGCATGATCGTCTGGTCCTTAATCTCACTGACATAAAGCATCCGTGACTAGCACGACGCGCCAGCGAGTGGTTGTTCGAGATGAGCCACTCGCTGGCGCGTCGTGCTAGTAGAACTCAAATCAATTCGCTGATGACTCGCGCACTCGTCGGCAGCACGCGGATGCGAGCACCGGCGATCGTGGTCACGGTCGGGTCTTCGCCGAAGCCGAGATTGTGATACAGCGTGGCGAGCACGTCTTGGTAGTGGATTGGCCGGTCGATGGCCGAGTCCCCGAACTTGTCGGTCGCGCCGAGCACTCGGCTGACGCGCAGGCTGCCGCCAGCCAGGATCGCGCTGTTGACTCGCGGCCAGTGATCACGGCCGGCGTCTTTGTTGATCTTCGGAGTTCGCCCGAACTCGCCGATGACGCAGACGGTCACATCGCGGTCCAGGCCGCGAGCGTAAATGTCTTCGATCAACGCCGAGATGCCGGTGTCGAACAGCGGCAAGTGCTGCTTGAGGTATTTGAAGTTCTGGCCGTGAGTGTCCCAGAAGCCGTAGGCCACGGTGACACATCGCACGCCCGCTTCGACCAATCGTCGCGCCTGCAGCAATTGGTCGTTCCACATTGGAGCACCGTCGCCGAGATGCTTCGCTGAACCTTTGCCGTATCGCTCACGAACTTTGGGATCTTCCTTTTCGACGTCGAGTGCATCGACCAGCCGGCTGGATGTGAGCACGTCGAACGCTTTTTGATAACTCGTGTCCATGCCCGCCAGCGACGTGCTTTCGACCTCGCGTTTGATACCGTCGATCGACGCGAGCAACTCGCGCCGCGTCCCGAACCGAGACGCATCGACGAATCGCAGTTTCATGCTGTCGATGTCTTCGCCGTCGGCACTCACACCGCGAAACGACGGGCCGAGCATTCCGGGAGAGGGACTGTTGTACGGCCGATGCTGCATCGTCGGGAACAAGTCCACGAACGCCGGAGTGGTCGCGTCCTTCGGCCCCAGCATGTTCGCAATTGCTGAGCCAAAGTTCGGCCAGCCTTCTCGCTGAGCCGTGCTCATCGTGCGGCCAGTCAGACTTTGGAAGCTGCTGTGCTCATCGACCTGCCCGACCACGCTGCGAATGATTGCCATCCGATCGGTGCAGCCGGCGAGCTTCGGCAGCAACTCGCCGAGCTGAATCCCCGGCACCTTCGAGTCGATCGGCTTGAACTCGCCACGAATCTCGTCGGGTGCATCCGGCTTCAGATCCACCGTGTCCTGATGGGCAATCCCGCCCGAAAGGTAGACAACGATGACGGACTTGTTCGAGGTCTTCGCCGCACCGGCTTGCTCGGCTCGCAACAGATCGGGCAGCGTCAACCCGCCAAAGGCCAGCGAGCCAATCTGCAAAAAGTTGCGCCGTGACAATCCATCGCAAAAGCGCGATCGTAGAGGCGATGAAGTCAGAAGTTTAAGCATGGCCAGAGTCTCCAAAGTCGTCCTCTCGCAGAGCGAGACGGCAATGTAACATCGGCAAAATAACGCTTGGAACCGCACCGACGGAAGCCTGCATCGACTCGGTCACCGGTCGTGTGGAGTGGTGGCCGAGCGTTCGCGACGATTACAACACTGCGAGGAGCCAATCTCTCACGAATTTCAGTCAGCGCCGCCGCTGGGTTGCCGATCAAGCCATCAGCTTTTTGATGCAGCAAGGGGTCGAGCATCCGCACGTCGCGGCTGGCCAGTGCGGTGCGGGCGGTGAATGTCTCACTTTTCTGCGATCTCCTTCGCCATCTCGATCAACTGGTCCAGCAACTTGTCGGACGCATTGATCTCCAGCCGATTCGTGCCGAGCCAGGTTTCGTAGCCGCCGAGTTGATGTTGTCTCGGCGTCGGCAGGTAGCCGAAGTAGCCGTGAGCCAGTTCCACCATGAACGAGTTCGGCAACGGCGAGCGGCGTTTGAAGTCGAGGCCGATGTCGACGAAGACCTCGCAAGGCATCGTGCCGATGCAGATGTCGCCGATCCGCAGAATGTGCAGCGGTATCGTTGTTGTTTCGGGGTACGCGGCCAGTCGCGAGATGCGTTCGGCGTAGATGAACGACAAATCCTGTTTGCTCTTCGGGCCGGCTGCGAGCGTTTCTTCCATCCACTTCTTTTGTTCAGGGGTCGGACGTCGCCAGGCGATGACTGGCTCGCGATAGCGGGCGGCCAGCGAGATGTTGTCGCGGTACTCCAGCTTGGCCATCGCAGCGTGAACTTTCGTGGCGACGTCTTCGGCGACAAAACGGATTTGCTCGTACTGTTTCTTGCCGGGACGCGGAGTGCGGAAGTTGATGTTGTTGATGTCGCCGCTGGTCCCGTTGGCCATCATTGCCACGAACGGCGGGGCATTCGGTTTGCCCTCTTCGATCAACCGCTTGAGGTGCTCACTGAAGACGCCGTAGTAATCGGCCGACACGTCGGCGGCTCCAACTCCTCCGACGTAGTGCAGCGAGTACGCGGCGAAGACGGAGATCATCGCGCCGTTCGGTTCACGCACCGCGATGAACGAGACCGTTGGATCGGTCGGCCCGGCGGGTTCGGTCAGATTCGGGCTGCCGGCGGGAGGATTCATTTTCACGAGATCACTGCCGCCGAACGGATTCACCGGCACGGTCCCCGGCCGCATGTGCCAGCGGCGGTTGAAGACATGCTCCGGAACGTCCACCGATCCAAACGCAATCTGCGCCGGCCGGCGATTGTTGAGTGCTCGCGCGACGCCATCGGCGATGCGTCGAGCCACGAACCGCTGATAGTCATCCAACGTCTGCTCGGGTTTGAGCCGATCCTTTCCCAGCGCACTGGTGGCCGAGTGCGTGTGCGTCGCGCTGATCATCACGCATTCGGGAGGGATCTCGACCATCTCCTGAATCAACCGCCGAGCCTCCGTGCTGACAACCCGCTGGATGCCGAGTAGGTCGCACACGACCAACGCCAGCTTGGTCTTTCCGTCATCCAACACCAAGCACCGAACATGCAGTTCGTCATGCACATGCTTGGACGGATACGGCACGAACCCGCCAATGATCTCGCCGCCAATCTCCGGCGTGATGTTGCTCGTCGCCGCGCCGGCTTGCAGTCCATCGGCTTTCGCGATCGCGACGGAGCACACGGAAACCAACAACACTCCAACCAGCAGACAATGAGCAAGTCGCATCGCGGTACTCCTCGAAGCCAATTGAACGCTGAACTCGTGAGCGTTCAGAGGATTGGAAGACTCGTCAACTTTTGCAATCGAGCCAGCTTGGGTGTCCGTTACCGGGGTTGCAAAAGTTCGTCGAGGACGAGCGAAGGTGTCTCTCGAAGCAACATCTGCCGAAGCAACACGGCAGTAATTGGCGAGAGCATTAAGCCGGCTCGGAAGTGGCCGGCGGCGACGAAGAGGTTGTCGGTGTTGGGGACTCGGCCGAGGTAGGGCCGGCCGTTCGGCGAACCGGGACGCAGGCCGGACCAGCAGCGCTCGAAGCGAGCAGCCTTGAGGGACGGAACCAGTTCGCTGCCGAAGTGGATCAGCTCGGCGACCGCTTCGGCGGTGTTGCGCTTCTCGAAGCCGACGTGCTCTTCGGTGGAGCCGATGAGCAGTCGGCCGTCCGCTCGTGGGACGATGTACCGCGAGCCAACTTCGAGGATGCGGCGAGTCGGCAACGGCAATGCTTCGAGCAACACGATTTGACCGCGCACTGGCACGACTGGAATTGTGCAGCCGACTTGAGCGAGGACGGACTGGCTCCAAGCTCCGCTGCACACGACGAACTGTCCAGCCGAGATCGTTTCGGCGGGAGTGCGAATCGAGGTCACTCGCGAACCGCTGCGTTCAAAACCGATGACGGGCGAACCGGGAGAAAGTTCAGCTCCGCGGGCGGTACACGCGGCGAGTAAGGCTTTCAATAAACGCGGATTGCGGACTTGGCAGTAATCCGGCAGATGGACTGCATCGCCGAGTTCGGGATTCAGGTTCGGTTCGAGTTCTCGCAATTCGCGCGCACCGATCAATTCTGCTCGGACGCCCTCCGATTGAAACTTGGCCGCGACGGCGGCGATCTCGGAAGCGGAGCGGTCGGGCGAAAATTCGATACCACCGCAGCGAGCGAAACCTGTGTCGATGCCCGATTCCTCGCGCAGTCGCGCGGCCCAATCGGGCCACAGCACGAAGCTCTCGGCACGCAGACGTGTGTCGGGAGACTTGGCACCGGCGGGATCGCCGGGCGTAATCATGCCAGCTCCGGCCCACGATGACTCTTGGCCAAGTGGGCCTTGATCGAGGACTCGCACGGACGCTCCGCGAGTTGCCAATTCAAACGCGATCGAAAGACCGATGACGCCGCCGCCGATGAGAACAATGTCGGGCATGGAAGAGGGGCGAGGGTGAGGGACGAAGGGCGAGGGGCGGAAATCAAATCGCCACTCAGCAGTCGCCACCGACCACTACTTCTTTCCTTTCTTCTTCACAGCGGGGCCGGCGGATTGACTGATCGAGGTGAGGTACGCGGTGGCGAGCGACTGCGGTGTGGCGGGCTTGTAAACACTGCCGACCGCGTCTTGCAGGTTGCTGCCCGATTGCAGCGCGGCGACGAACTTCATGAAGTTGGGTTGCCCCGCTTCTTTAATCATGAAGCCGACCAGCGTGTAGCCGATCGGAGCCATGTCGGTCGGCGCGAATTTGCCTTCGCCGAAGAGGTCGCCGGGAGTTTCGAGACTGCGCAAGGCATCCGCTGCCGCTCCGCGCATGCTGCGCAAGTACTCGTTGTCGCCACCGACTTCTTTGGTGGCCATCGCCAATCCAGTCCCGCGAATCAGCCATTCGGGAAGCTTCTTGCCGCCACGCTTCAGGTACGCGCCGGTCATTTGGTCGATCAGATTCAGCTGAGTGTCCGGGAGGATCGAGTTCGCTGTGTCGCCGATGTCTTGAATGACGATGTAGGCTTCCTCTTGGCCGAGGGTCACTTCCGAGTGGCCCACCACGGCCGGGTCCGCTTCGCGATTGTTGATCGTCTGGCTAAACTCGGAATAGCCAAAGCGGTCTTTGTAGACGAAGACCGCCAGCTTGCCTTTCCAAATCGGCCCGTCAGAGAGCTTGAAGCCGGCCCGCAACGCCTTCGCATGCTCGTCAGCCCAGCCAGAGAGTTGCTTCAGCCGACCCTCATCGACGTTGCCGTAGAAGTAGAAGTCCGACGTCTCCAACTCGCGCGGCTCTTCCTTGCCGAGCGTCTTTTTCCATTGCTCGTGAGTTTGCTCCTTTCGCATGGCGACGAATTCGTCCGCCGTCATTCGCGAGAGTTTCGCGAGTTTCAATTCGTCTTCGGTGGGGACCAGCCGGGCCAGCGGCACCTTCGGGTCGTCGCCTTCGTACTTGCAGCCTTCCTCGATCCAGGTTTTGAGGTTGTCGTACCACTTGCGATAGATGCGGGCCTGGCCGGGGGGCATCTTGGGAGGACCGCCGTTGATCAGTTCCCACAGGCGGCTCCCTTCCAAGTCGCCGGCGACGAGGACCGCGCCACTGTCGCCACCACGCATGAGATCCTCAAACGTGACGGTACGGAATCCGCCTCGCGGATTGTTGCCGCTGTGACAGCGCTGGCAGATCAGGACAAAGTCAGGAGCAAGGTCTCTGATGAATTTCACTTTCTCATTGCCGGTCGCCTTCGCAATTTTGATCGGCGTGTTGGGTCTCGCCTTGGTGGCCGGTTTTCCGAAGTCGGCCAGCTTGACGGTTTCGTCCTCGCCGTCAAATTTCGCCCCTTGCTTGATCCAGTTGGCGAGCATCGAAATCTCATCATTGGAGAGTGCCGCTCCGTCTTTCGGCATTCTCCCCGCGCCGGCCGCAGTGACTCGAGCCATGATCAAACTGCGCTGTGGCTGGCCGATCTGTAACAGGTAGCCGCTCTTGCCGGGTTTCTTCATTTCGGCGAACGAATCCAAGCGGAGCTTTCCAGCGGCTTTGTCGTCGTGGCAACTTACGCACTTCGAGTTGAGCAGCGGCGCGACTTGCTTGATGAAGCTGACATCGGCGGCGTCCTCTTTGCCTTTGGTGGTGCCGGCCAGTTTTTGCAGCGTCTGCTTCTTCTTGTCGATCAAAGTTTGCACCGGCAGGAGCGTTTTGTCCCCCGGCTTGAGGTCCGCGTCTTTGGCGATCTTCTCGATCTTGGCGGTCGCCTCGTCGAGCGTTTTGCCGGCCTCATCGTACTTCTTGTCTTTGATGAGCTTGTCGACATCACCGACGTCGTCTCGAAGTTGGTTGAGTTCCTTGCGTTGCTCGGCCGTAATCACCGCCGGCAGCGCGGTGCTCACGAGGATCAGGCCGGAAACCAACGCACATCCAAAGATGGCCAAAAGACGCTGCATAGTTCTGTTCCTTGCCGAATACCCAAATCATGGCCGGTGGGCCGCGGGGGCGAGTATAAATGGACCGCCCAGAGCATGAAACGGTGCGTCAGCCGTTCTTCGCCGAGATCCAGCTTGCGGGAATCCGACAACAATGCCCGAACTTTTGACCAAGCGTGATGAGTTGCTGGCTCGGCTGGCCGGTTATGGCCGAGTCGCCGTCGCGTTTTCCGGCGGCGTGGACAGCGCGGTGGTTGCTCGCGCGGCGCACGAGGCCTGCGGAGACAAAGCGGTCGCGGTCACGGCCGTCAGCCTCAGCCTGGCGTCCGGCGAGTTGGAGCAGGCTCAGGTGGTCGCGGCGCTGATCGGGATTCGGCACGTCGTGCTCAAGACCGAGGAATTCGCAAACGAGAGCTACCTCGCGAACCCCGCGAACCGCTGCTACTTCTGCAAGACCGAACTGTACTCGCGGCTCGAATCACGGCTGAGCGAACTTGATGCGGACGTGATTTGCAACGGCGCGAACTTGGATGACGTCGGCGACTACCGCCCCGGTATGACCGCCGCGAAAGAGCACTCCGTCCGCAGCCCGCTCATCGAAGCCGGCCTCACGAAGTCCGACGTTCGCGAACTCGCCAAACTGTGGTCGTTGCCCTGCTGGGACAAGCCCGCGATGCCGTGTCTTTCGAGTCGCATCGCCTACGGAGTCGCCGTCACTCCGGAACGAGTCCGCCGCATCGACGCGGCCGAGTCCTTCCTCCGTCGTGAATTCGGCCTGCGCGAACTTCGAGTCCGCTGTGAAGCCAACGACCTCGCGCGCATCGAAGTCGCGCTCGGTGAGGTCACACCGCTGCTGAACGCGACGACCTTTGAACGCATCTCCCGCGAGCTTCGTTCGCTCGGGTTCCGCTGCGTGACGCTCGACCTAGAAGGTTTCCGTTCGGGCAACCTCAACGCGCTGGTGCCGCTGGATGTCCTTGGGAACGAGTAGTCAATCGCGTCTCAAGCGACCGAAACCTTCTCGCGTTTGACCGGCTTGTCTTTCCACCGGAAGTCCATCTCCAGAGCCTTTGTGGAGAGCATCATCAGCAGCTCTTCGTTCATGGTGGGGCAGGGGAGGTGCGGGCAGGCGGCTTGCAGGTTGGTCGTGTCGAACTCTGGATCGTCGCGCCAGTACGAGTTGTAGATGCGGATCTGTTCGTAGAAGAGGCGTTCGAGGTCGTCCGGGTTTTCGAGGGGCTTGCCGTAGCCGGTGAATTCGGCCCCGTGGAAGCCGTAGGAGTTTTCGAGCACGTCGCGAATCATCACCGAGGTGATCCGTTCGCGCGGCGTCAGGTGGTACGTTTGCCCGTGATGTTGTGGGTGCGTGACGATGAACGAGATGACTTTCGAGACCCAATCGACTGGGATGAAGTTTTTCGTCTCGGTGCCATCGAGCGAGATCCGCATTTTCTGATTTCCCTCGGCGTAGGTGCCGACCTCGCTCATCGAACTGACGAGCGTGTGAGCCAATTCCAGGCAGGCATAGAAGCCGTGGAACGTGGAAGTGAAGCCGGTCTTTGAGTCACCGACGATGATCGACGGACGGTAAATGGTGGGCGGACTGAGGAACTCGGCGGAACGCACGAGCTTCTCGGCGGCCATTTTGCTTTCTTCGTAGGGATTGCTCATTTGCTGGCCGAGGTCGAGTTCGCTTTCCATGATCCGCCCGGTGCGCAGGCCGGCAACGTAGGCAGTCGAGACGTGATGGAAGTCTCGGATGCCGGTCTCTTGGCAGAGATCAAGGGCGTTCTGCACTCCCTTGATGTTGGAGCGATAGGGCTCACTGTCTTCGCTGGTGGCGACGAAGCTCAGGCTCGCGGCGTTGTGCAGGATGCTGTCGCAATTCTCATCGACCCAATGACGAGCGGTGGCATCCAAGCCGAAGAACGGCTCGGTGATGTCCCCTTCGAGCACATGCGGGCGCGGCATCTTGCGTTGCAGCAAGTCTTCCCACGTTCCCATCAAGGATTCGATGCGATCTTCGGCCGACTGGCGGCGGCTGCTGCGAACGACGGCCGCGACGGGCACGTCAGCCAGCATCAGGTCTCGAAGCAAATAGCGTCCCAGGAGGCCGGTCGCTCCGGTCAACAAAAGGTGATAATTCATCGTTTGGAATTCGGGTGAGGGAGGGAGTTTTGTGGATGAAACGGCGAGAGGAATGCCGTCATCCTTGACGATGGATTGACGTGGTTGCACAGCCAACCGTTCGAGAGAGATTTTAGACGGTTAGTGAAGATTCACAACCGCATTTATTCCAGCAATCGCCGGGAATTAGCGCATCGTCCCGGGCTCCTCCGACCGACAGACAGAATCGGCAGAGTCGCAGCAACCGGAAAGGAGCCGCCGTTGGCGGAAACGAGGAGACTTCAGGGACCGGCTAAACGGTCGAGTCTACATCGGTCACGCGGAAGATTTGCAGGTTCATCCGGTCTCGAAGTCGCTGCAAGAAGTGTGGACCTTGCAGTGGAACGCTCGGATGTTGGTGAGCTTCGGCGAGTTCAGCCAAGCGTTTGGTGTGGAAGAATCCCAACATGCACGGCAACAGCACCGAGTCGCCGATCAATGACATCGTCAGCGTCGCGCCCATCAACCAACCAAAGAGAGCGGTCGGGCCGAAGCTGCTGAAGGTCAACGCCAACATCCCGATCGACATGATGACCGTCGATTGCAGAATCGGTGGTCCAGTCTGCTGCAAGGCGACTCGAGTGGCTTGAGCTTTGTCTCCGGTCGCCGAGAATTCTTCTTGATACCGCACCAGCATGTGGAACGAGCCGTCGACCGCGATGCCCAAGGCAATGCTGCCCGCCATCATCATGCTGATGTCCACGGGGTGACCGAGCCAGCCCAGGAATCCAAACACGAAGACGATCGGTGCCAGGTTCGGGAGCATCCCGATGAAACCAGCGTTGACCCACTTCAGCGAGACGATCATCACGATCATGATTGACCAGAAGGCGTACACGAACGACGACCAGAAGCCGGTGTAGATGTCCTTTTGAGCCTGCTCGATCAGCGGCGAGATGCCGGTCAACGTCACCGGCGCTTCGCCCAGTGATGCTTGCAGTTCTTCGAGCGTCTTTTGTCCGACGCCGCGGCTGCCTGGACTGAGATTGGCGGAGATGCGCCAGTATTGCTCGCCACCCGCGAGGAAGTCGTTGTCCTTTTGTCGCTTCGTGGCCTTGTCCAGCAACTGCGTCAATGCCAAGCCACTGGGCAACTCCGTGGGAAACATGGACGCCAGCGACGTCGTGTGCGAGATCCGCGGATGCGTCGCGATCTGTGCTTCCAGCTTGCGGACGAAATCCAGCTTTGCGACGAACGGCAGCGAAGCCAGTTGCGGATTGCGTCCGAAGTCGACCGTGGTTTCGATGGTGTCGGTGTCCGTGAGATCGGCTTGAATGCGACGGACGTCGCGGAGCACCACGCTGTTCTTCGGGAAAAAATCCAGCGGGTCAATGTGCGAATGCAGGTACATCATGCCAATGCCGCACAACAGCGTGGCCACGACGCCAAACGCCACGACCTGCTTGCTGCGGACGAGAAACCAATCCGAGACCCGGACGAACCAGCCGTTTTCCGCCGCATCGGCATCGCGGCGCAGTGGCGGACAAACAGCGATTACGGCCGGAGTCAGTACCATTCCGACCAGCAAGGCGATCACACTTCCCAGCGTCCCGGCCCAGCCGAATTGACGCACGGGGATGAACTCGCTGACGCACAACGAGACCGAACCAATCGCCGTTGTGAACGTTGCCAGACAGCAGGGCTTCACCGCGTGGTGAAACATCACCTGAAATCGATCGACGTGACCTTCGGCATTCGTGTAATAGCTGAGCAGATGCACGCAGACTTCGAGCGTGAAGACCATGACCATCACCGGCAGAGCGTCGATGACGAAGTTCATTTCTCCGCCGCACCACTTCAGCATGGCGACCGTCATTTGCGTGGCGAAGATCGTCAGTCCGAGGATCATTCCCGTCATCCGCCAATCACGCAGTTGGAAATACAACAGGCAGAGGCAGATCCCCAGCGAAATGAAGAAGAACTTCTTGTTGGACTCACGGCCTCCTAGGCGATTGAGTTCGTCGATCACCACCGGCGCGCCGGCGATGTTGACGTCGTGCCCTTCGAGCTGGCAGTACTTCAAGACCTCGCGAATCGACGTGACCGCTCCGGAACGATCCTTGATGCCGTGATCCGAGAGCGTCACGACCACACCGACTCGATCACCGGTTGGCGAGATGAACAGTCCGCGCAGCCGCTTCTCGATGTCTGCTTCGGCGACGGTGAGCTCTTGCATGACGCTGCGCATGCGTTGCGGAGTCCAGCACTGTCGGATTCCTGGCGAGCGTTCGATGCGGCCGGCGATGCTCTCGATCAGGTCGTCACCGAGGCTGCGATCCAGGCCGACCAGGATGACTTCCTCGGCACCGAATCGGAGTTTGAATTCGTCGTATTGGCGACGAACTTCGGACTTCTCCGGCAGCCAAGCCTCGATGTTGTTGTTCGAGGAGATGGTCTCGGCGTGGTAGTGCAGAATTGGAAAGACCGCCAACGCCAGCAGCAAAAGGCGCGAACCGTATTTCTTGTAAAATGACGAGAGCATATTGAGGCCGGATCGTGGCGAAAGGGCATCGAGGAGAATACGCGACCGACGGCAATGGCGACCGGCAAGATTGACTGCTCGGCACAGTCAGACTCGACCAGCAAAGTTCGCCTGAGACGCAGGGCGGGCGTGTTGCTTAATGTCTATCGAGCCGTTTCTGCCGTGTCCCAAAGGGGATTCCCCGCCGTTTGCCTCAGCCTCGCGAGAAACAGGCTCGCACCAAGCAACATCGGAAAAGTCTCGCGCGCTTTCGGAATCGGCCGCTCAGATTTGCGAGGGGTGACAATGTGACTTGCGGAGTCTCACCCCTTCACCCACACACCGATCATTCGTCATTTTCGACTTTGTTGAGAAACCGTCCGCCGCTCATGAACATGCCGTTATCGGCTGGGCGGCACCACTCGATGGCGACTCGATAGCGATACTCGCGCGTGTCGCTGGCCATCTTGACCGTCGCATCGCCGACCGACCCGCAACCGCGATGCAACAGGCCGATGCCGTAGCGGCTAATCTCGCGAGTCATCGCCGGCACGACTGAGCCGCGTGCGGTGACGATTTTTCTGGAGCAACAAACAGCCCTCTTGGCGCGAAGGTTGGTTTCGCGTTGACGATTGTGCCGGACGCATCAATTGAGCAGAGCTTCGGCGATCCTCAACCACGCGGCCACGAGGCGGGATTCCGAGGATCGTTCATGGGCTGTTGCGGAACGCGGATCGCCTCTGGGATCAGTTCCATTCGGCGCCGCAGTCCGAATCCAATCGTCACCGCTGAGGCCATCGAGGCAAAGACCAGCAGCGTCCGTTTCCAAGCGTGAGACCCCGACGACGATTCTTCAAGTTCGATTCCAGCGGCGCGATTCGAGAGTTCTTCGGGAGGAGCCGGCGCGATGCGGGTCTCGTCGTCCAGTGCCGACAGCTTGGGGCCGGCTTTCGAATTTGTGTCAAAACTCAACGAAGGGAGTTTGCCCAGACCGTTCGATTCGCTGGTTTGCTCATATCCAGCGGTGGTCAGGCCTGTGGCCGCGTCTTCCTCGGACGCCGATTGCAACGAGATCTGTCCGGCGGAGCGTGTTCGGTTTGGTGTTGTCCCCGGAGCGATGTCGATGTTCGCGCCGGAGTTTGAGTTCATTCGCCCGGATTCACCGCTGGAATTGATCGGCTCGGTCGAGCGTCCCGATGATGGCTGAAACGGTGACGGCATATTGTTCGTGTCGATAATCAACTCGCCGTCGAGCACCGCTCCCTGAGACTTCGCAGGTGGAGTGAATTCGTCAATGCTTGCCTGGCTGAGATGTCCTTTCGCCGTGGGCAGACTGTTAGAGCGAGCCGCGGTTGATGGAGTTGAAACGCTGGCTTCGTCCTGCGAACCCGCCAGTGATTCGTCGCGGTCCATTTCTCGTCGCCAATCATCGAGCGTTTGTTGGACCTGTTGGCGCCGGTCGACCACTTTTTGACCGGCGACTGTTTTTGCGGCTTCCGTTGTTCGTTTCACGGTCTGCACGTCAGGTGGGGCGATCGACTCGGCGTCCGTCACTTCTGGGACTTCGTCGAGTATCAGGCTCCGAAAAGATCCGTCCGCAGGCTCGTCAATTTCATCCAAGAATTTTCGATGGCTTGGTGACGCTGACGGAGTCGCTCGGCGATTGACGGAATCGGTCGCCACAGCCGTCTTGGCCACGGCTTTTTT
Source organism: Planctomycetota bacterium (assembly GCA_003669125.1). Classification (GTDB taxonomy): domain Bacteria; phylum Planctomycetota; class Planctomycetia; order Planctomycetales; family Planctomycetaceae; genus SXKJ01. Next base: position 16,512 of record QWQF01000209.1, on the reverse strand, counting down.
CGCCGCCGGAGCACGCAGACGTTCGAGCTCTTCGGCGGCGTCGTCCATTTCGTCGTCGAAATCTTCGTCGTCGAAGAAGTTGACGGTTGCGACCCTCTTCTCCTGCAGTTTGGTGGTCGTGGGATCGATCACCGAATTCTTGAACGGATCTTCGTCGAGAGACCCCGTTTTGGTGGCCGTCAATCTTGAGGGCGAATTCGCGGTGACCGTGCCCTTCGTGGTCGAGCGAGTTTCCGGCAACTTGTCGTCAAACAGCGAATCCTCATTCAGGAGGTCGGTCAGTGGACGCTTGTCGGTTTCGCGGCGAGCAATCTCCGCACGGTCGGCGGGTTTCGAAGTCTTGGGTTGACTGGCCGTTGTTTTTGCCGAACGAGACGTCGTGTCCTTCGAGGACTTGCGAGCGGCATCGGTTGGCTTGGACTTCGACTTGCTGTCGTTCTTGGCGACTTGCTCGTCGGTGTCGTTGCGGTAATCAGACTCCGGGCGGACCTTTTTGCGATTGATGAACTTGCTCTTGTCGTTGTCCTTTTCGACCAGCTCTTTCTTTGCCGCCCGCTCATCGCGGTCTTTCTTGGCGAAGAATCTGGGGCCGGAATGGCATCCCAAGAACGAAGCACTCATCAACACGGCCAGCCCCACAATGGCGGCCTGACGTCTCGACGCCCGTTTGAATCCGTTCACGGCATTCTTCCTGCGGTTCGATGTTCGCGATGACTCCGGTTCCGTCCGGAGTTCTGTCATCTCGGTTCATCGACCCCGCAGCAGGCAGCGTCTTAACCAGGTTGCTCAAGCTGTGAAGCCTTAACGGATTGGCAGACGCGACGCAGTTTGCCGAGTTTGACAGGCGTGCGACCGACCACGGCTCACATCTCCCCGCTGCCCCGATTCGACCACCAAGGGAGGCTCACGCCGCCGTCGATGGTCAACGTGCTGCCGGTCATGTAGTCGGCGTCATCGGAGAGAACGTAGCTGACCGCTTTCGCGATCTCGTCGGGTTGCCCCATGCGTCCCCAAGGCAGTTTTTGACCGCCGACCTCAATCTGGTCTTCGGAGAAAAACTTTCGCTCGCCCGGCGTGTCGATCCAGCCGGGGTGGACGATGTTGACTCGAATCTTCTTCGAAGCGAGTTCAATCGCCGCTGTCCGAGCCATGTGATCAATTGCCGCCTTGGCCATGTTGTAGGCCATTGCCGTCGGAATCGGGATCACCGCGTGCGGCGAGCTGACGACGACGATCGAGCCGCGCGTTCCTTGCTTCAACATCTGCTGAGCCGACGCTCGCACGCCGTAAAACGCGCCCCACATCGAGACGTCGATCGTCCGCCTGAAGCCGGTCATGTCCGCTTCGACCATCAGTTGCCGGTCGCTGTAGGCAGCATTCGAGACATACAGATCGAGACTTCCGAAAGTGCTGGCGGTCTTCGCGACCATCTCTTCGACGGCCGCTTGCTCGGACACGTCCGCTTGCAGCAGTAGAGCTTTGCGTCCGGTCTTCTCAATCTCACGAGCGACCTCTTCCGCCTTGTCGCGATGCGAACGGAAGTTGATGGCGACGTTCGCTCCCTCTTTGGCCAGTTCAATCGCGATCGCACGACCGATGCCCAATGATGCACCTGTGACAAGTGCGTTTCGACCTGCAAACTTCATGTTGTCTTCCTCGTGTCGTCTCTGTGCTCTCGGTGGTGAAAACTCATTGGCACCACCGAGAATACAGGGGCCATGCAAAAAGCAAATCAGCCGGCCAACGATCGTTGGCCGGCTGTGATGTGATGATCGGAATCACCGAAGCTACACCGAGAAGCTGCTGCCGCAACCGCAGGACTTCTTGGCATTCGGATTTTCAAAGGTGAAGCCACGACGTTCGATGCCGTCGTAGAAGTCGATGACGGTGCCTTCGAGGAACATGGCACTCTTGCGGTCGACGGCCACTCGCAGCCCATGTTGGTTGGTGACAACGTCGTTCATCTCGTCACATTTGTCGTCGAAGCCGAGGCTGTACGAGAACCCGCTGCATCCGCCGCCAGCGACGCCGATTCGCAAGACGGTCGATTCTGGCAACTTTTTCTCGGACAGCACGCGGTTCATCTCGCCGACGGCCTTTTCGGTGATAACGACGATGGAAGGCGAGGACACGGAAGACGCGGACACGGAAGGCGCGGACACGGAAGGCGCGGACACGGAAGGTTCGGAGGGCATCGTGCAGGTGGACATGACTTTCAAACTCCTGGCGAGAAGGTTGTCGGGGGAATAGGAACGAGCGGCCATCCCAGCCAACTCAGATCGCGAAAGAGTATAGCGAGACGTTTCCCGGCGAAAACTGAATTTTCGCACTTTCGCCTGCGAAAACTTTGAGCCGCCCGCTTCGGTGCCGGTCGGACGGTTGATAAAGTGGCTCAACTTTCACGAGAGACACCCATGCAACCGCAACTTCCGTTTGATTCCCGCGAACCGCAAATCAGCCATCTGAGCGACCTGCAACCCAAGCAGTCGGCCGACTGTTTCGTCCTGCTGGCGAGCAAAGAGAAGGCGAAGACTCGCGACGGAAAGCCGTATTATCGGGTCACGCTCCGCGACGCAAAGCGAGCCACGACCAGCATGGTCTGGAGCGACTCCGCGTTCTTCCCGGAGTGCGATTCGATTTGGCAGACGGGTCAGTTCTACAAGGTCCGCGGTCGCTATCAGGAAACCGATTTCGGCCCGCAGTTCGATCTCGAAAAAATCCGCCCGGTCGAAGCGGGTGATGAAGACCAAGGCTTTCGAGCCGGCGACCTCGTACCGTCCACGCGGTTCAACGTCGAGGAGATGTTCACCGAACTGGTCTCGATCGCCTCCCAGCAAATCATCGAAGTCCCGCTCCGAAAACTGGTCATCGAACTGTTGATGGAGCATCAGCACGACGTCCGCCAGATCGCCGCCGCCTCGAAGAATCATCACGCCTTCACCGGCGGATTCTTGGAGCACGTCTTGTCGGTGACTCGCCTCGCGCTGCACTTCGCGGACAAGTACGCCGATTACTACCCCGACATGCAACCGCCGCTGAGCAAATCGCTGGTCGTCGCCGGAGCGATTCTGCACGACATCGGGAAAATCTACGAGTTGAAGTACTCTCCCAGCGGCTCGACTTACACCGCCGTCGGTCGACTGGTCGGGCACATTTTCGTCGGCCGGGACATGATCCGGGACAAGGCTCGTTCGATCCCCGATTTCAATCCGGAGACTTTGCTGCGGCTGGAGCACATCATCATCTCGCACCAGTCGTTGCCAGAGTGGGGTTCGCCGATCGCACCGAGCACGCCGGAAGCGTTGCTGGTCGCCGAAGCCGATAATCTGGATGCCAAGTTCCACGAACTGGCGGCGGCGTTGATGACTCCGCCAACTCCCGGCGAAGAATTCACGACTCGCGACAACCCGCTCCGCCGCGCGATCTTTCGAGGTCTCGCCGACGCTCCTACTTCTCAGTCCGCCACGACAGAATCCGTGAAATGAAGACCATCGACTGCACCAAAGACAGCGCCGAAAAGCTGTTTGATTCCCTGCGACAGAAGCTCTCGCCACGCGGAGGCGTTGTCTCCGAGGCCGGCCGCAAGCGAACCATCGAACTCTTCGGTGAGCCGCTGAGTCCACAGCAAGTCGTCGAACGCATCTGCGGCGACGTGCGTCAGGGCGGCTTGCCGATCGTGCTGGACTACACGAAGAAGCTCGATCGCAAAGAACTGACTCGCGAGACGCTACGGGTCTCGCCGGCCGAGTTCGATGCGGCATTCGCGTCCGCCGATCCGGAGTTTCTCAAAACGCTCGGTCGCATCCGCGACAACATTGTTGAGTTTCAAACCAAACTGCTGAACAAAACGGTCTCGTTGGCGAAACAAAATGGCGACGCACGCATCGAACTGCGGCAGCGATACCTGCCGCTCAAGCGAGTCGGAATTTGCATCCCCGGTGGCGCGGCCGCGTATCCGTCCACGCTGCTGATGACTGCTGTGCCCGCTCAAGTCGCCGGCGTGCAGGAGATCGCCGTCGTCGCGCCGCCAACCGAGTTCGGCAGCTACAACCGCGATCTGCTCGCGGCCTGCAAGCTGCTGGGCATCACTGAGGTTTATCGGATCGGCGGAGCACAAGCCGTCGCTGCGATGGCCTTCGGCGTCGAGGGTTTGCCACGAGTCGACAAGATCGTCGGCCCCGGCAACCTGTTCGTCGCGCTCGCCAAGAAGTTCGTCTTCGGCGAAGTGGACATCGACAGCATCGCCGGCCCCAGCGAAGTCGTCGTGCTGGCGGACTCGACCGCACGAGCCGACTTCATCGCCAGCGATTTGATCTCGCAAGCCGAACACAGTCCCGGATCGGGAGTGCTCATCACCTGGCACGCGCCGCTGATCGCTGCTGTGCAAGCCGAACTCACGAAGCAACTCTCGCGACTGCCGCGAGGCGATCTCGCACGGCAAAGCCTCGAAGACTACGGGGCGTTGATTCTCGCGAAGGACGCCGACGACGCTTGCCGACTCTCCGATCTGTTGGCGACCGAGCACCTTCACATCTCGACCGCAGATCCCGAAGCGATCCTCACGAAGGTCCAAAACGCCGGGGCGATCTTTCTCGGCCATCACACGCCGGTCGCCGTCGGCGATTACGTCGCCGGCCCGTCACACGTCCTCCCGACGGGCGGGACCGCGCGGTTTGCCAACGGCCTCTGCGCGAACGATTTTCTGAAGCGGTCATCGGTGATCTCGTACAACCCTGCCGCGTTGGCGAGTGCCGCGGATGACATCCGACGGATGGCGGCGGTTGAAGGACTGACCGCTCACAGTGCGAGTGTCGATATCCGTTTGAAGTAGGATGGCCGGTCTTGCCCGGCCCAATTCGCCACGAGGAGCTCGGACGGACAAGAGTGCCCATCCTCAAAAAACCGACCGAAGTTCCGCTGATCGGTGTTCAATTTCACTGGAGCTGCACGTCAGGCTGAGATAGCCGCAGGCTGGACGGCCGATACAATCCGACCCGCTCATTCGCCCTCAGTCGGAGTCGAACATGTCTCAAGACGCTGCGTGGCTCCCACCCGAAATCGCGGATCAATTGACCGAGTTGAAATCGTGGGTCCGCTGGCAGTGGCTGCTGCGCGGGGCCGGGCGAGTCGGCATGATTGCGTCGCTCGGATTGGCCGGAGCGTTCGTTGCGGACTACCAGTACGACTTGGCTCCGACGACGCGCATCGCGGTGTTGTCGAGCGTCGTGGCGGTGGCGTTGATAGCGTTTCTGGCTTGGGTTGTCGTGCCGCTGTGTCGACGCATCGGTTGGACGGATCTCGCTGCGATGGCGGACAAGGCGAACCCGCGCTGGGAGGGAGCGCTCACGTCGGCGGTGGAATTGTTCGATCCGACTCAGCTGGGTGGATTCAAAGGTTCGCCGGTGATGCGCGAGATGTTGCTCAAGCAAACTCGGCAACGAGTTGACGAGCTTGATCTCGAACAAGTGGTCTCATCGCGCAAGGCGTGGTCGTCGGTGCGATGGGGACTCGCGTCTTGCCTGATGCTGGCGATTCCGGTGTTCGTCGCGCCGAGCATGTATCGTCAACTCTGGCAGCGGTTCCTGATGCCGTGGGGCAACTGGGGCACGGCCGGAGCGTGGGTCGTCAATGTTGAAAACGGCGACCGCATTGTTGCTCGCGGCACCGATGTCGAACTGTTGGCGACGGCCGAGAAGGGCGGGCAAGCCGAACCGCTGAAGTCGTTGACTCTCGAATGGCGCGACTCGTCCGGCACGACCGATCGCCGAGCGATGCCGTTCGATGAAGCTCGCAAGAGTTATGTCACGCTGGTGCCACATGTCATGCGAGATTTTGATTTCCGCATCGCCGTCGAGCGTCAGAAATCTCGCGACTACAAAATCCAAGTCGTCGAACCGCCGGTCGTCACGAAGATCCGGCTCGATGTTGAGCCGCCCGCGTATGCCGGTTGGCCCGCGCAGTCGCTCGACGGTGCGATCGGTGCGATTAAGGTTTTTGAGAAGAGCCGGTTGAAGTTCACACTCGAATTCAACAAGCCGGTCGAGACCGCGCAACTTGTCTGGCGACAGCACGGCGATGCGAACAAGAAGCTTGAACTTGCCGCATCGAAGCAGACGGCGACGCTCGAAGTGACTGCTGGTCCCGCCGTTGCCGGGCCGTTCCTGTTCACGTTGGAAGACATTCACAAGCTGTCGAACAATGACACCGTGCCGCGAGAACTGGTCGTCGTGACGGATGAGGCTCCGAGGTTGACCGTCAAGGGGGATCACAGCACCGAAGCTCGCCCAGACGACGTTGTCCCGATCGACGTGACCGTGTCCGATGACGTCGGCCTCGGCACGTTGGAACTGCAACTGACCATCGAGGACAAACCGCGTGAGCCAGTCGTGATCGAAGCCGTGCGCGGCCAAAAGAACTTCGAGCATCGTTTCACGCTGGACCTCAGCCAACTCAATGTCGAGCACGGCCAGTGGCTGAATTACCGCGTCCGCATCACCGACGAACGCCCGGACCCCGGCCCGCACGAAGTCCTGTCCGAACTGCGAGTCCTCCACATCAGTAAAAGGGCCCCGCCGCCAGGAGCCAACGAACTCGCCAAGGCGCACGAGCAACTGCGAGATGAACTCAACGATCTCCGCCGCGACATCGATGCGAAGAAAGGCGACTTGGCGGACTTTCGCAAGGAGTCAATTCAGGCCAAGAAACAAGACGCTCCGCCGGACGGCGAGCACGTCGCTCAACTGCAACGCGAATTGCGCACGCTGACCGAGCGAGCCGAGAAGTTCGCCGAGCAGTTGAAGAACGACCCGTTGTTCAACGAACTTGGCGACAAGGCCGAGCAGATTGCACAGAACGAACTGATGCAAGCCGAAGCCGAGGTCCAAAAGGCTCGCAACGACGAGGACAAGAACCTCACGCAGGAGCAACACAATCACGTTCGCGAGGCCGAGCAGCAACTCGAAGCCGCCTCGAAGAAGCTCGCCCAACTCGAAAAGCCCTTCGTACAACTTGCCGACTTGCAGAAAGACTTGCTGGAACTCCGCCGCCTCGCCCGCCAAGCCGAACAACTCGCCAACCGCGCGGATGAGTTGGCGAAGAATGACGCCGCGAAAGCCGCAGACCAGCCCGACGCGCAAGCGAGGGGCGAAAACCAACCCGAAGCGTCAGCGAGGGACGAAAAACAAGCTGCCGCCGAAGCTGCGAAAGCCGCACAAGAAAAACAACGACTCGCCGACCAACAAGAACAACTCGGCGAGGCTCTCAACGACCTTCTAAAACGTCGCCCCGAACTCCTCGCCGCCGCGCGTCGTGATCAACTCGAACAGCTCGGTGAACTCGCCGAGGAAGCCCGCCAACTCGCTGCGCAACAAAAAGAACTCGCCGATGCGCTCCGCGAGCAGCAAGCGGCCGCTGCCGAACGCAACGCCGCACTCGCGGAGAAGCAACAAGACCTCCAAAAGCGAGCCGAAGCTGCTGCCGAGAAAGCGGCTGCGGAAAAACCTGCCGGCGACGAACCGAAGACCGACAAGCCCGAAGCTCTGCAAGAGGCCGTCGCCGCGCTCAAGCAAGGCGATCTTGCCGAGGCGCAGAAGCAACAGCAAGAAGCCGCCAATGAACTCGATCGTCTTGCTTCTGAATTACAGAAGGCGAAAGCTGACATCGCGCAGGCTGCTGAACTGCCGCGTGACCCCGCTGAGAAGCAACTTGCACAACTTGCGGAGGAACAGCGTCAACTCGCGAAAGAGGTCGCTCAGGTACTTAAAGAACGTGGTGGGGACCAACCAAAACCGGATGCCGCTCAACCTCCCGTGGCGAATGAGCAAGCGAACGCGAACGATGCCAAAGAACAACCTATGCCCGCGAAAGTGGAGAAGCCCGATAACAATGCGGAAGATCCAGAAGAAAAGAAAGAAAAGAAAATCGTGTTGACCGTCCGGCTGTTCAATCAGGACGCCAAGTCTTTGGATGTTCGCGAATACTCGAAACGCGAAGAGCCGTTGTTTCGTGAAGCGCTATTGGCTCGCTACGACTATCGGACCACAGATTTTCTCATCAAGAATCGAGTAGATCGAACAGTAGTTTGGAACTCGCCGGTTGCGCTACCACTCGTTGCCGCGAATTTAGAGCCGAAGAACTTTGAAGTGTTTCAACGTCGCGCGACAGACGGAGCGTTTCTTGAAGTGACTCAGTTTGAACCAGAGGACAATTTCATGCTGTACTCGATCAAACCCAACTTTCCGCTCGCGACCCTGAGCAATGATCTGAATCCCAGCGATCTGGAATTGCCAGCGGGGCTGGACCGATTGACGAATTGGGCGAGAGAACTCGCGAAGGATTCTGATGGCACGCCAGAAGGCATCGCTCGACGGTTGCGAGATGAACTCCGAACGCGAGGCGGATTCCGGTACATGAAGAGAAACGCGGTCCTGGCCAACCAAGATAAGCCACATGATGTCGAAGAATTTCTTTTCAGCGACAAACAGAAAAGAGGACATTGTGAATACTTCGCCGATGCCCTGACCTTGATGCTGCGTGCAGTCAACATTCCCGCGCGAAGTGTTGGCGGTTGCAAAGGTGGTGAATATCAAGCAGGGGACATCGACAATCCCGGCGGATATTTGGTGGTGCAAAAGAAACACGGCCACGCTTGGGTGGAAGCACATTTGAATGGCCGTTGGCTGGTACTTGATGGCACTCCAGGCGGAGGTTCGGGACAACCTCCCATCGCAAACGAGCAGGCCAATGCGCAACAACCCGCTGGCGAGAGTGCGAAACCCAATCAGCCGCAGCAGGCTGGCGAGCAACCGAAGCCCGGCGAACAACCGAAGCCCGGCGAACAACCGAAGCCCGGCGAACAACCGAAGGCTGGCGAACAACCGAAGGCTGGCGAACAACCGCAGGTGGCTCAGCAAGTCCGTGAGACGCGGCAAGCTCAGCAGGAACTCGCGCAGCAAGCTCAGCAACTTCAGAAGCAGGTCGAACAGGAGTTGGGCAAAGATTCTGCCGAGGCGAAACAGTCGCAGCAGACCGCTCGACTGTGCGAGTCCTGAAGGGGGAAAGGTTCCTCTGGCCAGTTTGGCCAGGCTTCACAATCCGGACAGCAAGCCTCGCAAGCCGCTCAGCAATTGGCCGATCAATTGCAGAACAACCCGCGCGCGAATCCTGAACTCGCGCAGCAAGCCAAAGACCTTGCGCAGAAACAACAGCAAGTCGCACAGCAGATGGAACAACTCGGCCAACAACCGGGAGCCGCGAATGCTGCGCAGCAACAACGTCAGCAAGAGTTGAACAACGCTGCCGGACAACTCGGCCAGCAATTGGCCGAGTCTCAGAACAAGCTCGGCCAGCAACCGCTCAACCTGCCGCAGCCCGCCGAAGGCGCGAAGCAAGCGGGGCAACAAGCGGCGAACAGTCAGCAGAAAATGGAGGCCGCGAAGCAAGCGTCTCAACAAGGCAACGCCAATCAAGCCGCTCAAGCGGCCGAACAAGCGGCGGAGAATTTGCAAAAGGCGGCTGAGCAAGCCCAAGCCGCTGCTGAGAAGAGTCGGCCGCCGCAGTCACCGGTCCCACGCGGCGTCGGCGAAGAAGTTGCTGATGCCGCCGAGCGTCTGCGTCAGGCGGCTCAAACGCAGTCCGCTGGCAATCAACCGTCGCAACAGACCGCGCAGAGCAATGACGGTCAGCCGATGCCCAACGCTCAACCTGGCCAGCCCAACGATCCTGGGCAACCAGGATCGAAAGACGGACAGGCTCCAGGTTTACCGTTCGCACAGATGGCTCAGCGTCTGCGCGAAGCGGCTCGCGCGTTGTCAGACGCGGCGAACCAATCGGCTCCGCTGCCCTCGCAGGCGGGACAGCCCCAGCCCGGCCAGCCGTTGAATGAGCCGAATGACAATCCACAGTTGGCTCAAGGTGGCGGTGGCAGCGGACAAGGCAACAAGGAACAAGATCGCGGTGAGAACCTCAGCGATCTGCAAACGCAGGTCAAGAAAATGACCGGCCGCAACTGGGGTCAGTTGTCGAGCAAGCTCAAGACCGAGCTGTCGCAACAAGCCAAGCATCAAGCTCACGGCGATTACAGCAAGCTCATCAAGCTGTACTTTCAAGAGATCGCCAAGACGCAACCTGACGCGGCGGAGGGAAAGCGATGAGCACGCGATCAACCCGTGGGTTCGTTCGATATCGCCTCGCGTCGATTCTGGTGGTTATCGCCCTGATCTTTCCGCTGAGTGGAACACGATCGGCCTCTGCCGACGATCGCACCGAACGGGACAAGCAGATCGACGTGGCGATCGCGAAGGCGCTCGATCATCTTGCCAAGCGTCAAAATCCCAGCGGGGCTTGGTCGTTGGATGGACAAGGGGAATCGACGTCGGCGACATCTCTGGCGGTCATGGCGTACCTCGCGGCGGGACATGTTCCGGGCGAAGGCCCGTACGATCAACAGATCCAGCGCGGGGTCCGTTGGGTGCTCGATCAACAGCAGTCCAACGGGATGCTCGTCCTCGAACGAGGTCACGGGCCGATGTACTCGCACGGCATCAGCACGCTGATGCTGGCCGAGGTTGCCGGCATGACGGACGACGCGCTCGCTGAACGCTGCCGCGACGCGCTGAAGAAAGCCGTGAAGTTGATTCTGTCGGCTCAGGCGATTCGCAAGGATCGCGGCAGTCAGGGAGGCTGGCGGTATCTCCCTAGCAGTAACGACAGCGATTTGAGCGTTACCGGTTGGCAATTGCTCGCGCTACGAGCGGCAAAGAATCTTGGCTGCGATGTCCCTGCTGAAAGCATCGACGCGGCGGTCGAGTATGTGAAGCGTCTCTCGGTTCGCAATCGCGGCTTCGGTTACCAGAACGGCACCGGATCGTCGCCGACCCGCGCTGGGACCGGCATCCTTTGTCTCGAAATCTGCGGAGTGCATCACTCGCCCGAAACGCTCGGAGCCGCCGATGCCCTGCTGCAAGACCCGCTGCGAGCCGATCAAGAATGGTTTTTCTACGGTGCCTACTACTGCACGATCGGCATGTTCCAAGTCGGAGGCAAGCATTGGGAGCAAGGCAAAGGCCACCTGATTCCGCTGCTTCTGAACCTGCAAGCCGAAGACGGCAGTTGGTCCGGCCGCCAAGGTCAGGAACGCAACCTCGGCACAGTCTACGCCACGAGCCTCGCGGTGCTGGCGCTGTCCGTCGAGTACCAGTACCTGCCGATTTACCAGCGCTAGTTGGAGTGCATCCACAACGATGAGAAGCCAACAGTGGTTCGCAGGTCGTGAAGAGCTCGCCTTTCAGAATCGCTCCGCGCTGCGGTCGATGGGTTTGAATCCCGATGACTTTGTCGGCAAGCCGGTGATCGGCATCGCCAACAGTTGGAGCGATCTCAACAACTGCAACGCGAACCTGCGCGACTTGGCCGAGGCGGTCAAGCGGGGCGTGCTGCTCGAAGGGGGACTGCCGCTGGAGTTTCCGACGATCTCGTTGGGTGAAGAGTTCATGAAGCCGTCGGCGATGCTGTATCGCAATTTGATGGCGATGGATGTCGAAGAAACTTTGCGAGCCAATCCGATCGACGGTGTCGTGCTGCTGTGCAACTGCGACAAGACGACTCCGGCGCAGCTCATGGCGGCGGCGAGCGCGGACTTGCCGGCGATTCAACTCAACGGCGGCCCGCGAGCGATCAGTCACTTTCACGGCGAGCCGATTGGATCGGGGACGGATCTGTGGCGGTACTCGGACGAACGCAGGGCAGGGCGGCTCTCGGACACGGATTGGCGAGACCTCGAAGCCTGCTACGGCTGTGGCGTCGGCGCGTGCAACACGATGGGGACGGCCTCGACGATGACGTCGCTGTCGGAAGCGCTGGGCATGATGCTGCCGGGGACGGCCAGCATCCCAGCGACGGACGCGCGGCGAATGCAGGCGGCGACGGCGACCGGCCGACGCATCGTGCAGATGGTTCACGAAGACTTGCGGCCGTCGAAAATCCTCACGCCGGCTGCGTTCGACAATGCGATTCGAGCGTTGTTGACGCTCGGCGGTTCAACGAACGCGGTCGTGCATCTGATTGCGATGGCCGGGCGACGAAACATTCGGCTGCCGCTGTCACGCTTTGACGAGCTCGCGCGGACGACGCCGTTCCTCGTGAACTTGATGCCTTCGGGGCAGCACTTGATGGATCGCTTCCACGCGGCGGGTGGGTTGTCAGCCGTGCTGGCAGAGATTCGCGATCTGCTGTACCTCGACAGCCTGACCGTCACCGGCCGCACGCTGGGCGAGAACATCGCTCGCGCACGCAGCTTTGATCGGGATGTGATCCGTACTCGCGAGCAACCGCTGGCGGAGAACGGTGCGCTGGCCGTGCTGACCGGCAACCTCGCGCCACGCGGGGCGGTCATCAAAGTGTCGGCCGCATCGCCGAAGCTGATGCAACATCGCGGCCGAGCAGTCGTGTTTCGCGACTACGAAGACCTGCTCGCTCGAATCAACGATCCGGCGTTGCAGGTTGATGCCGACAGCGTGCTCGTGTTGCAGAACGCGGGACCGAAGGGCGTGCCTGGTTTCCCGGAGTGGGGAAGCATTCCGATCCCGACGAAGCTGTTGCAGGTGGGCGTGACCGATGTCGTGCGGATCAGCGACTCGCGCATGAGCGGCACGGCGTTCGGGACCGTCGTGCTGCACGTTGCTCCGGAAGCGGCGGACGGTGGGCTGATTGGTCTCGTGCAAAATGGCGACGTGATCGAATTAGATGTCGCGTCGCGCCGTCTGCAATTGCTGGTGGACGATGCCGAACTGTCGCGTCGTCGAGCGGCATGGCAGCCTCGGCCAGTGAAGCATCTGCGAGGATATCCTCGGCTGTACATCGACCATGTGTTGCAAGCGGACGAAGGCTGCGACTTCGATTTTCTGCGGCCGACGAGCGACGCCGAATTGGAATTTGTGCAGCCGGTGGTCGGGCGGTCGTAGTCTTTGCTCTGCGACAATCTGCGAAATCTGCGTTTGAAGGATTTCGAAACGCGGATTTCGCAGATTGTCGCAGAGGAAGATTCGGTGACTACCCGCGCTCGCGCAGCGGCACGAAGGCGCGCGGTGCCGGGCCGACATACGTCGCTCGCGGCGTGATCAATCGGTTGTCGCGTTGTTGTTCGAGGACGTGCGCCGACCAGCCGGCGACTCGCGCGGCGGCGAACATTGGCGTGAAGAGTTCGGCGTCGAGTCCGAGCATTCGATACAGCCGCGCGGTCGGCCAGTCGACGTTCGGACGCAGTTGTTTCAGTGACCACATCACGGCTTCGAGGGAATCGGCGATTTCTTCGAGGCGAAGTTGTTCGGAGGATGTTGCGAGATCGCGGCAAGTGTCTTTCAAAACCACGGCTCGCGGGTCGGGGTGGTCGCGGTAGATGCGATGTCCGAAGCCGGCGAGCCGGCGTTTCTTGGCGATCGCGTCACGCACGAATTTCTCGGCTTGCGACGGCGACTCGACCGATAGCAACAGGTCGAGCACGTCTTCGTTGGCTCCGCCGTGCAGCGGGCCTTTCAAGGCGGCGACGCCGGCGGTGATCGCCGAGTGCAGATCGGAGCCCGTCGAGGCGACGATTCGCGCGGTGAACGTCGAGGCGTTGAATTCAAGGTCGGCGTAGCAGATCAGCGATTGCTCGAGTGCCCGCTCATCGCGCGCGGTCGGGATCTGGCCGGTGAGCATCGACAGGAAGTTGCTGGCGAAGCTCAGTTCTGGATCGGAGTCGGCCATTTCCTCTCCGCGAGTCAGCCGATGTCGCGCGGCGATCAGCACCGGAACTTGACCGAGCAGTCGGATCGCCTTGCCGAGATTGGCGGTGTCGCCGGTCTCGTTAGCTTGCTCGTCGAAGTGGGCCAGCGCGCTGATCGCGGTGCGGAGCGCGTCGATTGGGGCGATGTGCAGCGGGAGTTCTTGCAGCAATTGAACCACCGCCGGCGGGACTTCGGCGGCTTCGGCCAGGATCGCTCGAAAGTCGGCGAGTGCTTCCTGGGTCGGAAGTTCGCCGTGTAGCAGCAAGTAGGCGACCTCGGTGAACGTCGCGTCGCGGACGAGGTCTTCGAGGGCATAGCCGCGATAGTGCAAACCGTGGTCGAGCGTACTGATGGCCGTCTCGCCCGCGATGAGTCCGTCTAATCCGGAGGCTGTTTTGTTCATGGGGGCGATGTCCTCACTAACCCGAAGTGTCAGCGAGGGCGAGCGTTTTACACGGCTTCCATTATCGTCGCTCGGAGCGCCCGCCCTCGCTGACGCTTCGGGTTAGTGACGATCAATAGTGCGGCGGCTTCTCCGCTTGCGGGTCGCGGATTTCGGGGCTTTCGGCGGAGAGCGTGACGACTCGCGTGTCCAACAGGGCAAGCTCTTTTCGCAAGGCGTTCAGTTCGGCCTGTTGCCGGAAGACGACTTGGCTGAGCTGCTCGAAGTCGTGTTGCAGATGAGTCATCAGCAGTTCGACGTTTGTGATTCGGTCGTTAGTGTTGGAAGCGGACATGGGATTTCAGGTTTCGAATCGAATTGTTGACCGCGTGAGGAACAACGGCGATCGGTTGTCGGCCGGGCATGGTAGGCCGCGCGCGTGGAAACTCAAGCGGCGGTTGCGATACGCTCGCGGTTCTGATTCACAAGGAGATTGCAAATGCGTTTGTGTCGGTCGCTGGTTCGTGCGTGTTGCTTGGTGGTGCTGCTTGCGACGATCAGTCGCGCGGACGAAAAACTTCCGCGCTGGCAGTTTCGGTTGAGCTTCCCGAAGGAAGTCCGGGCCGAGCCGTACTCTGGCCGAGTCGTGTTGTATTTCAGTCGGACTCGGCCGCAGCCGCGCGAGCGATTGAGCTGGTTCAATCCGGAAATTCTGGTTGGCCGCGACGTGACCGACTGGAAGCCGGGCGAACCGCTCGTCATCGACAGCCATGCGGCAGACGCTGTGACGACCTGTCCGAAGCCGGTCGATCAACTCAACCTCGCTGGTTGGAAAGTCCAAGCGGTTGCTCGGTTCAACTCGTGGGAACGAAAGATCGGCGACGGCGCGGGGAACGGATTCTCGCAGACGGCCGTTGTGCCGAGCGACACGGGCACGATCGACTTGCCGATCACTCAATTGATCCCCGAGCGCCCGTTTCCAGAGAACGAGTGGTGCAAACTTCTCCGCGTGCGATCGACGTTGCTCAGCGAGTTCCACAAACGGGATGTCTTCCTGCAAGCTGCCGTGCTGCTGCCGGCGAGCTACCACAAGCAGCCGGAGCGAAAATATCCGGTCATCTTCACGATCCCTGGATTCGGGGGCACGCACTTCGACGGGGCGCGTGCTGAACCGATCAACGAACAGAATGAAGGGGGCGTCGAGTTCATCCGACTGATGCTCGATCCGAGTTGTCCGCTGGGGCATCACGTCTTTGCGGACTCGGCGAACAACGGGCCGTGGGGCACGGCACTCGTGAAGGAGTTCATCCCGGAACTCAACAAGGCGTTTCGGACGGACGCTCGCCCGGCGGCACGGTTCCTCACGGGACATTCCTCCGGCGGTTGGTCAAGTCTGTGGTTGATGGTCTCGCACCCCGACGACTTCGCCGGAACCTGGAGCACCTCGCCCGACCCCGTCGATTTTCGCGACTTCCAACGGATCAATCTCTACGACGCTGGCGACAACATGTACTCGGATCGAGCCGGCGAGCGTCGCCCGATCGCGCGGCGCGGGCAACAGGTTGTGCTGTGGTATCGCGACTTCGATGTGATGGAAGAGGCGCTCGGGTCCGGCGGCCAGCTTCACAGCTTCGAGGCGGCCTTCAGTCCTCGCGGTCCCGACGGTAAGCCGATCCGCGTTTGGAATCGGAAATCGGGAGCGGTCAACACCGAGGCGGCGAAGTCGTGGGAGGCGTACGACATTCGGCTCCTCCTCGAACGCAACTGGCCGACGCTCGGCCCGAAGTTGCGTGGCAAGCTGCACGTCGTCATGGGGGACGCCGACACGTTTTATCTGGAAGGTGCGACACGATTGCTCGGCGAGAGTTTGAAGAAACTCGACAGCGACGCCGTCGTTGAGATGCTTCCCGGCCACGATCACGGCAGCCTGCTCACGCCGCAGTTCATGGGCCGACTGCGAGCCGAGATGGTCGCGAAGTATCTGTCGGCAAAGTGAAGCCTTTTTGCGAAGGATGCCTGATGTCTGCCGTGCCGCTCATTCCGCCGACAACTGATCCGACTTCGATCTTCGAGTTCTTTCGCGGCAGTTACGGCACCGAGTTGCTGACGGCAGCCGTGGTCGAGTTCGATTTGTTTCGCCGTCTTGTCGAGCAGCCAAAATCGTTCGAAGAACTGCGTGCCGAGATTGGCTTGCAGCGTCGTCCGGCAGTGGTGCTGTTCACGGCGCTGCGAGCGATGGGTTTGCTGACGGCAGATTCGCAAGAGCGTTTGAGTCTGACGCCGCTGAGTCGCGAGCACCTGGTCTCGGGCACCGAGTTTGATGTGAGTGGCTACATCGCATTGGCCGGCGGCAGTCCCGGTGTGCGT
>QWQF01000003.1 GCA_003669125.1 Planctomycetota bacterium | reverse complement strand
GGCCGGACAGAAGGTCCGAAGAGAATGGGTAGCGAAGTCATGCGCGGATGCTGGAGCAAGGAGGCTCGGCTCATGAGGCGATGGTGGTGGCGTTGTTTGGTGTGCAGCGGAACGGCCCTCTGTTTGAGCGGCTGTCAGTCGTACTGCGCACGGCACACCGTCGAACATCGCGTCAAAAATCTGAGCCGCACCCACTTGGATGTGTCTCGCGAAGAGAACGTGACTCCACCCGGCGCCGCAGCGACCTCCGGGATTCAGAGAGTCTCGTATCAACCCGAACGCACCGAGTCCGAGCCACGCCGAACATTAGAAATCCCCCGAGAAATTCCGGGAAGTGGTGCTGCTCCGTTGCGTTTGCCTGCGTTCGATCCCAACGAACCGGAGGACCAGCGCCGCGACAACATCGAGCGACTCTTCGAGCCATTGCCTGCGGTTCCCGAGCGTCTCCTTCCATCCGCGACGCCGGCGATCCCGTCGCTGTCGTTGGCCGATCTCCAACAGACCGCCGTGGAATACAGCCCGATTTTGCGTCGCACGGCGGCCGAGGCCGAGATCGCTCGCGGCGTGGTCATTCAAGCGGGACTGTCTCCGAATCCGACCGTTGGCTACGAGTCGGACGCGGTGCGGACACTCGCCACCAAGGGCTACCAGGGAATCTTGCTGTCGCAGACTTTCATCACCGGCGGCAAGCTGACTCTGGCACAAAATGCCGCTGCGATGGATTACCAAAACGCGTGCTTGGCGTTGCAGGCGGCACGCATCGACGTCGCGACGCAGGTTCGCGATGCCTTCTACGACACGCTGGTCGCTCACGAGAAAGTGCGACTGACGCGAGCCTTGGCCAAGTTCACCGACGACATCTACCGAGCTCAGATCAAGCTGGCCAGCGGCGGGCAAGCGGCTCCGTTCGAACCGTTGCAACTGCGAGTGCTCGCCATGCAAGCTCGCAACTCGGTCGTCCAGGCGGAAGCGGATCAAGAGGCCGGTTGGCGACGGCTCGCAGCGGCGATCGGTCAGCCCCGCATGGTCGCTGTTCCACTGACAGGCGATGTGGAAGAGACTCTGCCATCGCTGAATTTCGATGCGGCTCAAGAGCATCTGCTGACCAATCACACTCAGTTGCGAGCGATCTACAACGACGTCGTACAGGCTCGCATTCAGTCGGAATTGGAATGCGTGAAACCGCGCCGCCCGGACATCACCGTTTATGGAGCCGTTCAGAAGGATTACACGGGGACACCGTTCAACACGACCTACAACTTGCAGATTTCTGTGCCGTTGCCGATTTGGGATCGCAACCAGGGCAACATCTTGAAAGCTCACGCGGACATCGTTCGCGGCGAAAATGACCGCGAGGCGACCGCCAACAGCCTCATCCAGCAACTCGCCGATGCCGCTGGTCGGTACGAATCCAGCCGCACTCAAGCGGCCAATTACCGAGCCTCATTGCTGCCGGATCAAGTCCGCACCTACCGAGGCATTTACCAGCGCTACCAAGAGGATCGCGACGCGGTGAAGTTCGGCGACATCATCGTCGCTCAGCAGACGTTGGCCACCTTGATCACGTCCTACGTCGACCTCCTCAATCAGCAGTGGCAAGCAACCGTGGACCTCACTCGACTGCTGCAACTCGATGACTTGGCCGAAATCGGGGTGTTTGCCGAGAAGGCTGCGAACGGCTTGGCCCCGCCGGCTCCGGTACCGCCAAGCCTTCCGTGAGGTGGATCTCGTGGTCCGATTTCCGTGGCTGCGTTGACAACTCAAACGATGCCCGAATATACCTTCGCCCCTTCGGTTTGTGCGAAAATCCTCGAACATCCGCCGTATCGACGATTCGACGCTGGCGTCACTTTCGAGGCTCAAATTAGCTGCGGCAACGGGCTGCGGTGTTTCCCCTTTTTCAGTTTGTTGGAAGTTGCCGTGAAGGAGGTCGTTCGTGGTTAAGTTGCGATTGCGAGACAATGAGAAAATTTCAGACGCGGTCAAGCGGTTTCGGAAACTGGTGGAACACGCTGGAATCAAAAAAGAAATGCGCCGCCGCGAGTTCTACGAAAAGCCGAGTGAAATTTCGCGCCGTAACCGCCGTCGAGCGGAACGCCGCGCGCGACTGTCTCGCCTGAACCCGAACGGCACTGGCACCAGCAGCAATATGACCGGCCCTTAATTTGGCCTGCTGTTGAAAATTCCTGACTCACAAAAAAAGCACCCGTCCAAAGACGGGTGCTTTTTTATTTGTTGATTGGGGCTGCGGACCAGAGTCCGGAAGGCCAAGAGAATCTCTACTCGTCGTCGTCCTCTTCTTCTTCCTCTTCTTCCTCTTCCTCTTCTTCCTCCGGTTCGACTTCGACCTCTTCCTCGACTTCAACTTCCGGCACGTAGGTTTCTTGGTAGATGTCGGTGGCCGTTCCTGGAGGAGGGGCTCCGATCAGTTCTTTCACAGCTTGCAGCCAATACAGCCGTTTGCTCTTGGAGCGCAGCACTTCGATCCGCTCTTCGGCGGCCTTCTTTTGGTCGAACGGGAAGCGGTCTTCTTCCTTTTGAGTGTTGTTGAAAATCACCCAGACGATGCGGCGGCGCTCGACCGGCTTCGTGCGGGGTTTCTTTTTGACCGGCTTCTTTTTGGCTCCAGCAGCGGTGGCGACTCGCTTGCGCTTGCCGTCCTTCTCCGTCTTGCCGTCGACCCCAAGTGCCTCGGCCGCCTCAAACTCTTTGCGCTTATCCAAACGGCTTGCCATGTTTCCCGACTTCTCCAAACGATGCCTGCGATTGTCAGAGACCTCTGAACCGAAACGAATTCCGGCAGCAGAAGACTCCACGAAAGGGCGAGAGCGTAGCAAACTCGCAGCGACCAGCCAACCAGCCGGCTAACGGACTCTGTGCCAATTTCCTCGAAACAATCAGAAAAGTTTCTGTAACCAGACTCGGCGAACCGATTCTTGGAAAAGCGATCAGACTGCGCGAGCCGCGTTCAAGGAGAGCGGTTCGACACACCCCCCGCCTCGGCGGGAATTGCCGAAGACGAAGGAGAGGAGTCCATGCGACATCTTGGAAAATGGCTGTTGGCGTTGGGGTTGCTGGCCATTGCGCCTGCCGCCAGCAACGCGGCGTTGTGGGGCAATTCCGCCCAAAACCAGCAAGCGGCGAAGCAGAAGAACCAAAAAGCGGCCAACGAGGTCGCTGGTGCTCTGCGAAGTGCCAAACTGCAAGGCTACGACATTGGCATCGAGGTCAAGGAAGGGACCGCCATCCTGACCGGCGAAGTGACCGATCCGGCTCAAAAAGACAAAGCCACGCAAGTCGCCTTAAGGGCGAAGGGCGTGAAAAATGTCGACAATCGGCTGATCGTCTCGCCGCCGAAAGCGGTCGCGGCCAGACAGGTCGAGAAGGCTCAAAATGAGATTCAGCAGACCTCCAACGACGCTCCGCCGACGAATCAGCAGATGGCGGAGAACATCGCCGCCGCGCTGGGCAAAGCCGGCATGAGCGGCTTCGACTTGGAAGTTCGCTTCGAAGACGGCCAAGCGTTGATTGGTGGCGCGGTCGCGAATCCCGCTCAGCGAGCGAGAATCACGCAAGTGGTTTCCGGACTCAATGGCGTCGAGACCGTGGACAACAAGGTGACGGTGACGCCACAAGCGGTTCGCCGTCCAGCTGGCCCGCCACCTCCGTATGCGAACCAAGCGGCGTACGGACCTGGTCCGATGCGTGCTCCGATTCATCCGGCCGCCTTCCAGCAAGAGGGCGGTCCGATGCCGGGTGGTCCGATGGGTGGAGGCATGCCAATGCCGCCGATCCCGATGGGTCGGTCGAATGCTGGGCAGGTCTACGACTCGCCCAATCTTCCGAATTATGCCTGGCCGACTTACGCCCAGTATCCGAACTCGGCGGCGGTCACGTACCCGAAAGAGTACAGCGCCAGCGCGTGGCCCTACATCGGCCCGTTCTATCCGTATCCGCAAGTCCCGCTCGGTTGGCGATCGGCTCAGTTGGATTGGGATGACGGCAACTGGAACCTCAACTTCCGGTCACGCACTGACAAGTGGTGGTGGTTCATCAGTCCGAAGAACTGGTAACCAGCAACTCGATGCAGTCTGACTCTCCTTTCTTCAAATCTCCGAGCGTGCAGACGCTCGGAGATTTTTCGTTGGCCGAACTCGATCGCGACTGTCACCGACTTCCTGGCACGACCGTCAAAATCGCCAAATTCTTCCAAGTCGGCAGGGTTTAACGGCCGATGAAAGTCACACGTCCCTTCCGATTCCATCTGGGAAAAGGTGTGTCCATGAAACTGATTCAACGATTGGCGTTGCTGGTTCTCCTCGGAGCGATGAGCACCGCGTGCAGCGGCTGCTACGTCTTCTCCAGTGCCATCGTCACCGCCGGAACCTTTTGCAAGTTCTGGGTGGTGACACCGCCGATCCCGGTGAGTGCCTACTGGCAGCAACAGATCGAAGACACCTACTGGGAAGAGGAGCGGTACACGAAGGTGCCGATCCTTGATCCGGTCGAAGGGGAGAATGCTCCGTTGTTCTGCCTGGACCCGCCGTCGTCGGACGAGATCATGCGATCGCTGCCGGACTCCGCCGAGGGTGGCCTCGCCTTCGTCGCTGAGACCTTCCGCAACAACGTCCGCATCGTCGTCGAGCCGATCGTGGACCGCGTCGATGAATGCCGCTTCTACCCGCTCGCCGGCCCGGCTCGTCTGCACCACTGCCACTACAAATGCACGGTCTACTACGACAAGACGATCCGCTCGACTTGGCCGATCCCGTTCACTCACGACGACGAGACGACCGAAGTCATGTACATCGACCACGACCACCTGATCCGCTGCTCCGGCCCGGACGCACCGTAGGCATCTGAATGCAAAATGCAGAACGCAGGCCCTGACTGGTCAACCAGTCGGGGCCTGTTCCTTTTTAATGCCTACTGCCGCCTGCCCACTGCCCACTAAAGTCTCCGCATGAGCGATGTGATCGTGATCGGTGGCGGATTGGCCGGACTGGCGTCGAGCGTGGCGTTGGCTCAGGCGGGCGTGACGGTCACGTTGCTGGAGTCGCGTCCGCGACTCGGCGGGCGAGCCAGTTCGTTCGAGGACGCCGCGAC
Source organism: Planctomycetota bacterium (assembly GCA_003669125.1). Classification (GTDB taxonomy): domain Bacteria; phylum Planctomycetota; class Planctomycetia; order Planctomycetales; family Planctomycetaceae; genus SXKJ01. Next base: position 11,957 of record QWQF01000003.1, on the reverse strand, counting down.
CGGCGAGTTGATCGACAACTGCCAGCATGTCGCGATGGGCTGCTGCACCAACTTCCGACACTTCTGCCGAGCGACTGGCATCGAGGCGTCGTTTCGCAGCGAACGCGAACTGTTTTTTGTCGCACCGCCGACACTCGAATTGAGCGTACGCCCGCGCATCTGCCGTTTCTCGGCGATGCCGTTGCCCGCGCCGCTGCATCTGGCGGCGGCATTTTTGCGGCTGAGCTATTTGTCGTGGCAAGAGAAGCTCGCGTTGGCTCGCGGACTCAAGGCACTCGCGCGTGAGCGATCGGACGCGACGAGGGGAAAAAACTTTGCGGACTGGTTGGCCGAGCAACGACAACCAACCAACGTCATTGAACGCTTTTGGTGGGTCGTCCTGGTGAGTGCGCTCAGCGAGTCGCTCGATCGAGTTTCTGTCGCGGCAGCACAGAAGGTCTTCGTCGATGGGTTTCTCGCGAACCGACACGGTTGGGAGGTGTGGTTACCAACCGTGCCGCTCGACGAGTTGTACTCCGGACAACTGACTCAGTGGTTGACGTCGCACGGTGTGGAAGTGCGATTGAAGTCGGGAGTCGAACGCTTGGTCTTGGAAAACGATCGCGTCACCGCGGTTGAACTTCGCAACGGCGAACGACTCTCGGCCCAGCAGTTCGTGCTGGCTGTGCCTCAGCATCGTGTCCGCTCGTTCCTGCCGGACGAGTGGCACAACAAACCGCCATTCGACCGGCTCGATCAACTGGAAACGGCTCCGATCGCCAGCGTACATCTCTGGTTCGATCGCCCCATCACTCAGTTGCCGCACGCGGTGCTGGTTGGACGGTTGAGCCAGTGGATGTTCAATCGCAGCAAAGTTCCGAGTGAAACTGACCTGACTCAGAGCTCAGAACCCGGAACTCGGAACTACTTTCAAATCATCATCAGCAACGCGCGCGAGGTGGCGAAGCGGCCACAGGCGGAGGTCATCGCCGAGGTCGTGGCTGAACTGAAAGCGATTTGGCCGGAGGCGGCCTTGGCCGAGTTGCGGCACTCGCGGATGATCGTCGAGCACACGGCGGTCTTCTCACCACTGCCCGGCTCTGAAGATTTGCGACCTGCTCAGCAATCACCGATTGCAAACCTGCAACTGGCTGGCGATTGGACTCAGACCGGCTGGCCAGCCACGATGGAAGGAGCCGTTCGCAGCGGGTTTCTCGCAGCGGAAAACGTCGCGAGATCGTTCGGCCGTGAGACGCGAATGTTGCAACCCGACTTGCCGGTCTCGTGGCTGAACCGCTGGTGGATGGGTCGCGTGAGACTGTCGGCGACGGCGGGCGAGTGATTATCGTGGTCGCGCCGCGTTCTGCGGATAACGATCTATCGTTTTGACTTCACAATCTGACTCTCTGCAGGAGGTGAGCAATGACTCGCCGACGAGGGGTACTGAATCGAAGTGTGACGTTGGTGCGGATGCTGTTGACCGCCAGCGTGATCCTGGTTCTGTTCGAGTTGTCGGCGCTGCGTGCCGTCGCCGCAGAGACCGTCGAAATTCCCGGTGAGCCGATCAAGATCAAGCCGGGGGATCCGTTGAGCGGACGTGCTCTGGTTCAGAAGCCGGCGCGCATCAATGGCGTGATGAGCTGGACGCTGGAGACTCGGCGTCATCGTGGAGCGATGTATCACGTCGCGATCAGTCCCGATGGCAAGACGCTGGCGACTGGAGGACTCGACGGCACGATCCGCTTGTGGGAGGTCGAGACCGGCAAGTTCATCAAGTGCCTGCTGGGACACAACAGCTACGTTTACCGATTGGCGTGGTCTCCCGACGGCAACACATTGGCTTCGGCCGGCGCGCACGACGGAAGTTGCGGGCTGTGGGACGTGAAGTCGGGTGTGCTGCGACGCGCGATTCGCAGTCCACATGGAGTGGTCACCTACGTCGCGTGGTCACCGAACGGCCGGCAGATCGCCTTCTCGACCGGCAACAGCGGACACATGCTGGTGTACGACGCGGTGCGCGGCGAGTTCATCAACAACGACAAGGAACGCGAAGTCGCAATCGGGGCCGGAATCGTCAGCCTGGATTGGTCGCCTGACGGCCAAGTTGTGGCATTCGTCAGCACCAACACGCCGGTCAGTTTGTGGCAACTCTCCGCCGTGAGGCAGAACAAGTTTCTGCTGACCGAAGGAGACACCTCTTCCGGCTTGGCGTTTTCTCGTGACGGCAAAGAAGTGGCGGTCGCCGGTGCGAAGGGAATCCGCGTGTACGATTTCGAGAGCGAGATGGTGACGCGGACGATTGAATCCCCCGCGACTTCGGTGGCCTACTCGCCCGATGGCAAGATGCTCGCGTCGGCCCCGGCGAATGGCGTCGTGAAACTCTGGGAAGCAGCGACCGGCAAAGCCATCAAGACATTGACCGGCAGCGTGACCTCGTCCCTCTCGTGGTCGGCCGACAGCAAGCTGCTCGCAACGACCACGATCACAACAGCGGTCGTGTGGGACGTCGAGACCGCGAAGCCCAAAACAACGTTCGATGCTGGCGGCCTGTACCCGCCGATCTGGTCGCCGGGCAAGCCCTTCATCAACGGCACCTACACCAACACTCCTTCCGTGTGCGATCCAGCTTCGGGCAAGTTGCTGACGAAACTCGAAGGACACACGGCTCCCGTCTATGCCTTTGGCTGGTCGCGCGACGGCAAGACGCTGGCCACCGGATCGGCAGATGCAACCGTGCGGCTGTGGGAGATGCCCTCCGGTTCGCCGTTGGCGACGTACAAAGGGCACACAGCGTTGGTGCATGCCGTGACCTGGATGCCCGATGGCAAATCGCTGGCCTCCGCGTCGTACGACAAGACCGTTCGAGTTTGGAAAGCTCCCGACAAGAAGCCCGCCGCCGAGAAGAAAGCGGAAGAAGAAAAATCCTCTGACGGGTCCGGCACAGCCACGACGTCCGCCGAAACGAGACCCGCGAGCGATTCCGCCAAGAAGGAAGCCGTCAAAAAGTCGGTCGGCAAGAAGGACGCGAAAGATCCGAACGATCCATTGATCCAGGAATTCAAAGGCCACACGGGACCAGTCACGATTCTGACCGCTCCGTCGGCGGCGAAGTTGCTGGTGTCGGGCAGTTCCGACAAGACACTCCGAATTTGGAACCTCACGTCGAACAAGCCTGCGGCCACGATCGACATCAAATATCCGGTGCTCGCGGCGGCGTTCTCGTCCGATGGAAAGACTTTGTGTTCCAGTGGCGCGGACGAGGGGTTGAACTTCTGGAATCCCGGCACCGGCAAGCTCCTCAAATCCACCGTCAAGACGAACACGCATTCGACGATCTCCACGCTGGCGTGGTCGCCGAACGGCTCGCTGATCGCAGTAGGACGACAGGGCCACTCGTTGCAGTTGTGGGACACTCAAGCCGACAAAGCGGTTCACACGCTGATCGCGATGGCTCCGGTGATTTCGGCGACGTGGACTCCCAGCGGACAAACGGTCAGCGCCGGCTGCCAAGACCGCACGGTTCGCTTTTGGAGTGTCGCCAAGGGAGAACTCGTCGGCCACTTGATCGCCGAGGAAGGCCAAGTCGCCGCCGTCTCCGCCGACGGACACTTCAAAGCGGAACCGGGCATCGAAGCCGAACTGTTCTACGTCGCTCAAACCGACAAGTCGCAAGAGACGCTGTCGATCAGCGACTTCGCCGCGAAGTCCAAGTGGAAAAATAATCCCGCGCAAGCAGCCGTCATTGGGAAGTAACCCGAAGCGTCAGCGAGGACGAGTGCGTCACAATGCTTCGCCAGGGATGCTGCCGATGGAGCGTTCGCCCTCGCTGACGCTTCGGGTTAGTTTGAGCAGCGATTCCGCACAAAGTTCATCGCCACCAAAGATCCGCCACGCTCAGCAGCAGCAGGCCGACGCCGATCACCGCGTTGACATTGAAGAACGCGACGCCGACTCGGCTCAGGTCGTCAGGCCGCACGAGCCAATGCTCGTAAGCCAGCAGCAGCGTCACTCCGACGATGCCGACCAAGAAAATCGTCCCCAAGCCGGCGACGTACCAGAACGCGAACAGGCTGATCGCGGTCAGCAGGTGGCTCAGGGCGGCGAGCTTCAACGCTCGCGGAATGCCCCAGCGAGCCGGGATGCTGCGCAGCTGATTCGACTTGTCGAAATCCGCATCCTGGCAGGCGTACAAAATGTCGAAGCCGCCAACCCAGAAGAACACGACCGCCGCGAGGCTCACCGGAGTCCACGCCACCTCGCCCCGAATCGCGATCCAAGCCGCGATCGGCGAGAGCATCAACGCGGCCGACAGCCAGTAGTGACACCAACTCGTGAACCGTTTCGCGTACGAGTAGCCCAGCAGAAACAACAGCACCGGAACCGCCAATCGGATCGGCCACAGGTTCGGCAAGAACAACAGCGTCGAGGCGATGAACGCCGCGCTGCACACGACCGTGAAGAGCACGACCGTCGTGCCGCTGAGCAATCCGGCCGGCAAATGCCGAGTCGCCGTGCGCGGATTCGCGGCATCGAACTTCCAATCAACCAACCGATTGAACGCCATCGCTGCCGAACGCGCGAAGACCATGCACAGCAGAATGCCCGCCAATTCCCGGCTCGCGAACGGCTCCGCTCGGCCATGCCAAGCCAGAATCGCGGCCAGCAAGGCGAACGGCAGCGCGAACACCGTGTGGCTGAAGCGGATCAATTCGAGGAGGTGGCGGAGCATGGGGACGTCGGAATTCGGAGGGCGGAATTCGGAATGCGGCATTGAACTGCGTGAAGTTATGGGGTTCGGGTAACTTCGGGAAGTTTGCGATGTGATGCTGCAATGCTCCGTCATTCATTCCGCCCTCCGATTTCCTCGTTCCAATCCCTCTGGACCCTTTCCGATGGCCGGTCCTATAACCCCGCCCCCTTCCGACGGCAGACTTTGCCGCTGGTCTGCCTGTCTGGTTTTCACTCGTAAAATGTTCCCGCCTTTGATGTCTTTGCCCATCGGGAGTCCCCGTGTCGGGCCAACGTTCCTCTGACCGCCTGCGATGGTTCGCCGTGTGGTGCGCACTGGGTTTGTGCGTGCTCGGTCTGGTGCTGCGCGCAGAGTTGATCGCGGACAACGGGCTCGCGGAAGTGATCGCCGACGATCCGATTGCCATCTCGGCCGACTACGCGACCGAGGGCAAGACCGACGACGGCCAGCGAGTGCTCATCCTGCGAGGACACTGTCGCCTGCAGCAGGCCAGCACGGTGATGACCGCGCGGCAAATGGTCATCTGGCAGGCGAGCCAATCGGGAACCGAAAAACTCTCGCTGTATTTGGAAGACGACGTGCGCGTCGAACAAGTCGGGCAATCGGATCAGCAGCCGAATGCCTTCGTGCAGTTGAGCACTCGCGCGGGAGGAGTCGCGTCGCAGTTCCGATTCACGTCCGCCAGCACCAAGCTCGACGAAGAGGCTGTGTTCCAGCGAGCGACCACACGACGTCGAACCGTGCAGCGCTCCGCGTTGACCCAAACGCAATTCGTCGTTCCCTCACCGGAGTCGTCGCCGCCGAGCCTGCGAACGCCGGCCACTCGCGACGGGATGCGGCGCATTCGCGTCTCACCACGCGGGACGAGCGGCTACCAAATTTTCTCGGAGCGATCCGACACGACCGTGCCGCCCGAACAAGTTTCGATTTTGACCGGCGGCGTGAATCTCGTGATCGAAGGGGACGACCGCTTCGACGTCATGGACCTCTCCGCCGATCGCGTCGTGATCTGGACCGAGGCGAACGAGTCGAATCAGGTGAATCTCGAAACTCTGCAAACCAAGAATTCGAAGTATCAGGTTTATCTCGAAGGCAACATCGTCGTGCGACAAGGAGTCAGCGTGTTGCGTGCCGAGCGGGCGTACTACGACGCTCGTGAAGATCGCGGCCTGCTGCTTGATGCCGAACTGTCGTTCAAGCCTCCGGAACTCGGCGGGCAGCGGATTCGCGTGCATGCCGAGCGACTGCGACAGAACGCGCGGAATGAGTTTCACGCGTCGAACGCCTGGACCTCCGGCAGTTCGTTCGGCAAGCCGGGGTATCGCATCCAGAGCAGCGACATCTTCGTCGAACCGTATTTCGCCGAGCCGCTCGATCTGCCTCGGATCGGCGGCGAATTTGACTCGAGCCGCTTCAATCCGGTGACCGGAGCACCCGTCTACCGCGAAGTGCCGTACATCACCGCGCTCAACAATACCTTCATTGTCGATACCCCCTTCGCCAGCGACCTGCCGATTGGGTTCGTGCCATTCGTGGCCGGTCCCACCGATGCTCCGAATATTCCGATCCGGCGATTGGAGCTCAATTCGGACAGCGTCTTCGGCACGCAGATTCGCACGTCCTGGGATATGTTCTCGCTGCTGGGTGCGGATGAGCCGCCGGGAACGAAGCTGAACTTGGACCTCAACTATTTTTCGCAACGTGGCCCCAGCGCCGGCCTGAGCGGCAACTATGTGGCCAACGATCTCTTCGGCCTGCCCGGTCGCGCGGTGGGTGACGGAATCCTGAACTACCTTTACGACACCGGTAACGACAACCTCGGCCTTGACCGTCGCAATCTGAACTTCCCCGAGAGTCATCGCGGACGACTGACTTGGCGGCACATGCAAGACCTGCCCGATGGCTTTCTGCTGCGCGGCGAACTCGGCTACCTCTCGGATCGCAATCATCTCGAGCAGTACTACGAGAGCGAATTTGACACCGGCAAGGATCTCGAAACGCTCGTCGGATTGCAGCAGAGTTGGGGCAACTCGCAGTGGAGCCTGCTCGTCCAGCCGCAGCTTTATGAATTCGAGAACAACACCGAGTGGTTGCCGCGCGGCGACTTCACGTTCCTCGGCGAGCCGCTGCTGGGGGGCTGGCTGTCGTGGTCAAGTCACTCGATGGCCGGCTACGCGCAGCTCAATCAAGCCGACCCGCCGAACGTCGCGGGCGATCTGTTCGATCCCTTGCCCTACTACGCCGACATGAACGGCGGGCTCGCGATGACGCGGCACGAACTGTCGGCTCCGCTGAATGTCGGGCCGTTCAACGTGGTGCCGTATGCCTGGGGCGAGGCGGCCGGTTGGAGCAACAGCTTCACGGGTGACGGCATTGACCGCCTGGTCGGCAGCGTCGGACTGCGCGGCAGCATTCAATTCGCGAAGTACATGCCTTGGGTGCAGAGCCGCATCCTGGGCCTCAATGGCTTGGCTCACAAAATGACCTTCGATCTCGACTGGTCGCTGACGGAATCGAACCGCTCGTTGTCGGACATCCCGCAATGGAACGAGCTCGATGACAACTCGCAGGAGCGATTCCGCCAACGGCTGCTGACGAACACGTTCGGCGGTACGTTGCCGCTGGTTCCTGGCTTCGCGACTTCGCCGTTTGATCCCCGCTCGTTCGCGGTTCGTTCGGGAGCCGGCAGCAGCGTGACTGCTCCGTGGCACGAACTGGTCGATGACCTGCACGTCATCCGTCTCGGCTGGAGAAACCGCTTGCAAACCAAAGTCGGCCCGCTGGAACGTCAGCGAGTCAAGGACTGGATGACACTCGACCTGGAGATGTCCCTCTTCCCGGACTCAACCCGCGACAACTTTGGCGAGACCGCCGGATTGCTCGGCGCACGGTACGCCTGGAATGTGGGCGAACGGACGTCGCTGTTGGCGAACGGTCTCTTCGACGCCTTCACCGGCGGCATGGAACTGTGGAACGTTGGCGTGCTCAATCAACGCAGCACGCGTGGCAGTCTTTACGCCGGACTCCGCCAGGTGAAAGGCCAAGGCCTGGACAGTCAGATTCTCACTGCCTCGGGCAGCTACGCGATGAGCGACAAATGGATCGGCACCATCGGCACCGCCTACGATCTCGCCGAGCACCGCAATCGCGGCCAGTCGTTCACACTCACCCGCGTCGGTGCCGACTTCCTGTTCCACTTCGGTGCGAACTACGACGCCAGCAAGGACAACGCCGGCATCGCCATCTCCGTCGAACCGCGCCTCGGCGCACTCAACTCGCAGAGCACACAGCTCAGCAACCTGCTGGGGACTCGATCGCCGTAAAGCTGCCCCGGCTGCACGTCGGGCAGATCGCCGTGCCACACTTGATCGGCCTGCTCCGGAAATTCGATGCGGTGTGACTCCTGCTTGGCGTCGGGCGAGTCGAACAGGTACAGCTCGAATTTCTTCGCGTGCTGCGAGAACAAAGCAAAGTTGACTCCCGCCCCATCCCACGTCGCACCCAACGGTGACGGCCTCCCCGGCCAGATGAGTTGCCAACACTGACGGTCCAGTCACGAAGACGGATCGTGGAAAACGAGATGCTTCGCAACACACGCGACCGATCGGTTGACTACTCGGCAACCGCATCGCGATCGCGCGCCGCCACTTCGTCGAGCTTGCTCAGCAGTTGCTGAACTCGATCGGGGAACTGGTCCGCTTGGTTGTTTGTCTCGCCGGGATCGTGCGCCAGATCGAAGAGTTCAACTTTGCGAGCGCTCTTTTCGTCATGCACGATGAGCTTCCAATCGCCAAGTCGTAGCGATCGCGAACGCCAACCGGGGGCGACGGCGTACAGCGGGCGAGTTGGTGGAGGGACGTGATCGGTGAGCAGCGTCGCAATGTTGGTGCCGTCCCATTTCAAGTCACGATCAGAATAAAAGCCGGCGAGCGAACTGAGCGTCGGCATCCAATCGGTGATCTGCACGGGGCTGTTGACCTTGCCCGGCTTTGCTCGGCCGGGCCAGGAGACGATCGTCGGGACACGCGTGCCTCCTTCGTACAGCGATCCCTTCTCGCCACGCCAAGGCTTGTTGTTGCCGGCCAGTTTGCCGTTGGGACAATTGTCGTCGGGGTATTTCAAGTCGTTGTTTTCGACCGTGCTGCCGCCGTTGTCGCTGGTGAACACGAGCAGTGTGTTGTCGCGACGGCCCTTTTTTTCCAACGCCGTGACGATCCGGCCAACGGCATCGTCGAGGTGCATCACGCAGGCGGCGTAGTGCCGCGGGACGTCCCCTTGAATCGAGTCGGGCACGCGGCGCAACCACGCGTCCGGTTCTTTGATCGGCAGATGGACCGCTGTGAACGGGACGTACAAAAAGAACGGGGCCGTACCGCGCGACTCGATCCAGCGGACGGCCTCGGCGGCAATCAAGTCGGTGACGTGGCCCGATTCTTCGATCAACTTTTCGTTGCGATGCCATGTCTGAGTGAATGGGCCTTGCTTGTAGCGATGATTCCACGGACTGACTCCTCCAGCCAGCGAGCCGTAAGAATGATCGAAGCCGAAATGATTCGGCCCTTGCTCCGGCAGCGAACCGAGATGCCATTTGCCGGTGAGGCAGGTGTCGTAGCCGACGCTCTTGAGGGCTTTTGGAAGAGTGACCGTGCGCCACGGCAACGCCCGCTCGTTCTGTGGATTCGTGACGCCAAATCGACTCCAGCAGCGGCCGGTCATCAGGCCGGTTCGAGTTGGACTACACACCGGAGCGACGTAGTGCTGAGCGAGTTCCAGCCCCTCTCGCGCCAGCCGATCGAGATTCGGAGTCGGCGCGTTGCCACCATGAAACGCGACATCCCCCCAGCCGAGATCATCCGCGATGATGAACACGATATTCGGCTTGGCCGCCGGCACGTTGCCATCCGCGAACGACACATTCAGAACGCCCAGCCACAACGCCACGAATGAAAACCATCGGAAGCCGAAGTCGATCCTTTTCATGCGAGTCCTTTCCAAATCCTGATGCGCTGCCAAAAGAGATTCTCCCGCGATTCGATTCGGATGTTTCGCGAGGCCGCGACCTCACGGGGCCTCAATCGAGTAGTACAACGCCTCCGGACGAAGGGGAATCGAGTCGCCGGACGATGTGGTCGCAGTCGGTTGGCCAAATTGGTCAAGTGCCGTCACTTTGAGCTTCGCCGCATCAGCGCGGCGCAGGCGAACGACTCCTTCGAGCTTGCGGACCTGCCACGGATTCTCGCCGATGGACGTGATGCGGTGGCGGCGGTCGCCGAGCGGTTCGGCGCGAAATCCGGTCGGCTTCTCTTCAGTCATCAGTTGCAACAGCATCCGCTTCGACGTCGCCAGCGGCTGGCCGTCGAGACTGACGACGACCACATGCGCGACATCGAGCGGGACGGAAAGAGTCATGTCCGCAAGCTTGATCTCGCCGGCAGATTTGAGATCACCGCTGGCTCCTTGAGCGGCCGGAGCGTTGATCGTCAGCACGCCTCGGCCCCAATCAAGTTTTAGTTCACCGGTTTGACTGCTGACGAGTTTCTTGACGTGGTCGATGAAGGGGGCAAGCGGTTGCAGTTTGACGGTGGGCGATGGCGAGACCGTCGTCGTGCGGCTTTCCTGTCGCGGAGCAACAGAGCTACGAAAGGTGACCCGCGTGCGGCCGACGTAGTGGATCAGCGGGTCGATGCGTTGGCCCGGTTTGAGCGTCGTCCCTTGCGGGACATCTTTCAACCGCAGTTCATCGAACGCGGCGTCTTGTGGCAGTGGCGTGCCGCTCAGCTTCAGCAAATCTTCGACATCGAGCGTCACGTCGGCCATCACGTCGCCGGTCTTCACGAGGCCACGTCGATAGATCAACGCGGCGGCGGGGAACTGGCCGAACTGCGTCGGAGCGGCCAGCGTCCAGGGCTGCATGAAGTAGCCCGGCTTGACCGACCAATCGACTCCGTCCTTCGCGAAGTGAACGATGCAGTCGCTGTCCTGCAACGCTCCGAACGCGGCGAGATACAGCGGTGCTTCGCCGCGATGCCGGTTGGGGCGATTCCAGGTCGTCTCGGAAATCATCGACGGCTTGTTGTCATATTTGGGGTCCATCGCCGGATGCACGAACGACGCGGGCTTGCCGGGTTCCTCGTTCTCGAATCGCAACGCACTGCGATCGGCCCACGAGTGCCCGTCCCGCATCGACCACTCGGAGAACTCCCCCTCGTTGCGACAGCCGAAGTAGCCGTGACGGTCGATAAAGTCGCCCGACGTGTAGGTGAATTTTTCGAGCGGCCCGAAGACCTCCGGACTGGCGGTCGCCCAGTTCGACGCGGTGATCAGCCCCTTGAATCCAAGTCCGCGCAGGAATTGCGTTGACTCGTCGTAGAAGCGGCGTTGAAGCTCGGTCAGAAATCTCGCGGTGTCTTGATCGCGCGGCGTTCGCTCGTGAGCGATGTTCCACAACGGACGAAAGCCGACTCGCCCGTTGGCGGGCGCATCGCGAGCAATCTTCATCCCCTTCCACGCGGCGAACGCTTTCTCCAGCGAACCGTACTTCGTCTTCAACCACTCGCCGAATTGTTGTTCGAGCATGCGCAGTTGGGGATCTGGGATGTTCTTGTCGTTGAATGTCCAGAAGAAGAACGAGTCCTCGTTGATCAGCTCCGCACCGAACACTGCCGGCTCGTCGATCAACCGCTTGCCAGTGGTCTTGCTGGGTGTCGTGAGCAACGCCTGCCACCAGCCGCGATATTTCTCTTGAAACTTCGCGTTGAAATAGAGCGACGCGAAGGCGTGCGACTTGCCGTCGTAGCCGGGCATCCAATCGAGATCCGCCGGCGGATCGAGCCACAGCGGAAAGTAAATCGAGAAGTGCGTGTAGATGCCTTCGACCTTCATCGTCTCGACGACATCGAACGCTCGTTGAATCTTCGCCGGATCGACCTCGCCCCGCTTGTCGAACATCGGTCCATGCAGCCTGACAAGATTGACGCCGTACTTGGCAAGCTGCCGCGCCTCGCGTTTCAAATCGTCGCGTGATTTCGCCGCCGCTCCGTTGACCGCCCAGAATCGCACTGGCTCGCCAGTCTGACGGTGAACGAAGTGGCCGTCTTTGGCCGCGATGACGCCGTGTTCGCCGGCGGTCTTCTCGTTGAGAAACCGCAGATCAATCGCCGACGACGCCTCGAACTTGTCGGCGGACGGATCGAACGCGAACCAATCCTTGTCCGTCGAGGCGATCGCT
>QWQF01000132.1 GCA_003669125.1 Planctomycetota bacterium | reverse complement strand
GTCGATTCCGCCGCACCGGATCGGATCATCCCGGACATGCTGCTGGACCCCAGCCCGGAGTTCCGCCGTGACGCCGTCGCGCGGTTGATCGTTGCCGGCGAGAAGTCGCTCAAGGACAAAGACGCCGACGCCGCCAAAGCCACGTTCAAAAAAGCTCTGTCGGGTGCGACCGACGACGATCAGGTGAAGACGCTCGCCAAGCAACTCAAAGAGATGAAAGAGGAGGTCGATCTGCAGAAGCACTTCGGTTTCCTGACCGGCTGGCGATTCATCGGCCCGTTCGACAACGTCGGACTCAAGGGGTTCGAGACCGTCTATCCGCCCGAAGAGAAGCTCGATTTCGCCGCGAAGTACGAAGGCCAAAAGGGAGAAGTCGCGTGGGACAAGACCGCGACGGACCACGAGTACGGCATCGTCAACGTCGCCAAACAAATCGCTCCGTACAAGGGAGCGGCCATGTACCTGACGAGTGAGTTTCACAGTCCGACGGCTCGCAGCGTTGAGTTCCGGCTGGGCACGCCGAACGCCTGGAAGATTTGGGTCAACGGCAAACAGCTCTTCGGCCGCGACGAGTACCACCGCGGCATGGCGCTCGACCAATACCGCGTGCGTGGCGAAGTCAAAGCCGGAGCCAACACGATCCTGTTGAAGCTTTGTCAAAACGAACAGACCGAGGACTGGGCTCAGCGCTACGAGTTCCAACTCCGTGTCGCCGATCTATCCGGCATCGGGTTGCCGTCGCGGCCGGCTCAGGCAACGTCACAGAAGTAGCACGCCCTCACTTTCAACTCTCGCGAGGACCGCGTCATGTTGTTTCGCATGTGGATTTTGACCGTCGGCATCGGCCTGTTGTTGAACGGCACCTGTCACGGGTTCGGCGATTGGCGACAGTTTCGAGGCAACTTGTCGACGGCCGTGGAAGCCAATGCCAAGCTGCCGACGGAATGGGTGGACGCCGAGCAGTCGAAGAACATCCCCTGGAAAGTTGCCTTGCCGGGGCGGGGACTGGGCAGCCCGATCGTCGTCAGCGAACGAGTTTTCGTGACGTGCAGCAGCGGCTTCCATCAGGACCGGCTGCATGTGCTGTGCTTCGACGCGAAGAACGGACAGAAGCTGTGGGAGCGTCAGTTCTGGGCGACCGGTCGCACGATGACGCATCCGAAGACGTGCGGAGCCGCCTCGTCGCCCTGCAGCGATGGGCAGCGGATCTTCGCTCTGTTTTCCAGCAATGACGTGGCGTGTCTCGATCTCGAAGGAAACTTGCAGTGGTATCGAGGTATTTCCCACGACTTTCCGAATTGCAGCAACAGTCTGGGCATGGCCTCGTCACCGATCGTGATCGGTGACACGCTGGTCGCTCAAACGGAAAACGATGCGGACTCGTTCGCCTCCGGCCTGGATGTCTACACCGGCGAGACGCGTTGGAAACGGACCCGTCCGAAGCGCGCGAATTGGACCTCTCCGTCGCCGCTGACAGATGCCTCTGGTGAAGTCCTCGCGCTGCTTCAGGCGTCAGCGGGAGTCGAAGCGGTTCGGCCGCAAACCGGCGAAGTGGTTTGGACCTACAAGTCCGGCGCGGGCACGATTCCGTCGCTGACCGTGGCTGATGGGGTAGCCTACGTTCCGTCGAATGGACTGACCGCTCTGCAACCCGAAGCAGGCAAGTCGGAGCCGAAGCAACTTTGGAATGTCGCGAAACTTGGCCCTGCGACTCCCAGTCCGTTGGTGCTTGGCAAAAAGATTTATGTGACCGGCGCAGCGGGTGTGGTGACGTGTGCCAGCCTCGAAGATGGCAAGACCGAATGGCAACTGCGACTCACGGGACCGTTCACCGCGTCTCCGGTCGCGGCCGGAGATCGGCTGTATTTCGTCAACGAAGCGGGAGTCTGCCAAGTCGTCCAGCTTGGCGGCGAGAAGGGCGAACTGGTCGCCACGAATGAACTGAAACTCGGCAAGGTGGAACCGGCGGATTTGATCCAAGGGACTCCGGCCATCAGCGACCACGCGCTGTTCATTCGCAGCGATGCCTTCCTGTGGAAGATTGCCGAGACGAAGTGAGGTCACTGATGCGTCCGTGGTTCGGCGTGTTGTTGGTTGCGGTCGGTGGCGCGATCGGCGCGGTGGCGCGACATGCGGCCAACGAACTCTGCCGGCGTTTGCTCGAAAGCAAGCTCGGCCGCTTCTGGCCGCTGAGCACTCTGCTGGTCAATGTGCTCGGCTGCTTCGCGATTGGGTGGCTGATGGCGATGTTCCGACGCGAGCAACTCAGTGAAGAGTGGCGGTTGCTGCTCGTCACCGGCGGACTCGGAGCGTTGACGACCTTCTCGGCATTCAGCTTTGAAACTCTGATGCTCGCACGCGACGACGCGTTTGCGTTGGCGTCGCTCAACACGGTGGCCAATGTCGCGCTGTGCTTGCTGGCCGTGTGGCTCGGCTGGTGGCTGGGCGGCGGCAAGTGACCTCGATGGCGAGCGGGGGCGGCAGTTCGAAGCGTGCCGGAACGCGGTGCTGTGTGAGTGGAACACAGCCGAATGCTGCTCGGCCCCCGGTCACCATCGGTCATTTCAAGTCGAACTCGCCGCGAGCCGGCGACGGCGCGACCTCGGTCGCCAAATCCGAAGTGTCGGCTTGGGAGTTGCTTGTTCCTCTTCCAGTCGCCGCAGTCCATCGTCCGCCGCCAACCGGAAGCATTCAGGAATCGCTGAGCTGAAAATGTTCTCGTCGCGGAACGCTTCGATGGTGCTGCCTAACGACATCACGGTCTGGCCGAGGCGAATCCACTCGGAGGCGGATTCACCGAGACAATGGACTCCCAGAAGTTCCAACGACTCGCGATGAAAGAGCAGCTTCAACATTCCGGTTGCAGACCCGCCCACCTGGCCGCGTGAAGTGTCACGGAATCGAGCGACGCCAACCTCGTAGGCGACGAGATCGTCACGGAGTTGCTGCTCCGTTGCTCCAACCATCGCCAGTTCTGGAGTCGTCAAAAGCCCGCGTGAGACCGGCAGCGTGTCACTGACCGGTTGCTCGAACGCATGTCGGACCGCCCGTGTGCCGGACTCTGTCGACAAGCTCGCCATTGCCGGAAAGCCGACAACAGCGCCGACACCGTAAATGTGTTTGACCCACGTCTGTCCGAATTCGTTGCACCACAAACGGCCCTGCTCGTCCGACAGTAATCCGGCGGCAGCAAGATCCAGCGAGTCGGTTAGGCCACGCTGGCTGGCAGCGAACAACACGCACTCCGCGACCAAACTCTTTCCGCCATCCAAGCGAACGGCCGCGCGACCGTCGCTCGTCCTCTCGATCGCGTTGAGTAAACGACCGAGCCGAAACCGGACGCCATTCTCGGCGGCGTTCTCTCGGAACGATCGGCAGACCTCGCGATCGCAGAAGTCCAGCAACCGCCGTTGAGCATCCACCACGGCCACACGCGTGCCGAGCAACGCAAAACACGTCGCGCATTCCAACGCGACCGGGCCGCCACCAACAACAATCATTGACCTGGGGATGCGATCGAGCGACAAAGCTTCGTCGCTATCAAAGATCGTCTCGCCATCAAACGGAACCCGGTCGGGTCGCTCCGACTGCATGCCAACCGCCAACAGAATCTTGTCGCCATGCAAAAGTTGCGAACCATTGGCGACGGAGCGGACTTCAACTTCGTGAGGCCCCAGAAAACGTGCTGATCCCACAATGAGATGGACGCCTCGCTCGCGGAGTTGCGCTTCACGGCCAGCGGTTTTTTGCGCATCGACTTCACGCGCGAACTGCCGCAGTTGATCGATCGTCAACCGGCGGCGACGAGCCATCGGGTCTGTTGAGCGTTCTCGATCCTGAAAGCCAGTCAACAGCATCGCCGCTTCGCGAAGTCCTGCTAGAGAAATGACGTCCTCTGATTTTGGAGGCGCGATGATCGCCACTCGCTTGTGAAGTTGAACGGCCGCCAGCGCCGCGTCCAAGCCGCTGGTTTCGTTCCCCAGAATGATCAGGTCGTAACGCATGATGAGGTCTCACTTGATTCGCACCGGCTCGCAGAGAACCGAGCATGGTCCACGGTTGAGTCATCGTGAAACTTGAACGGTCAGCTAAAGTCGTCTGATCAACTGGACTGGCGAATCTGCAAAACGTTGTCGGACTGTGCGGATGGTGACGGCAACGGCGGGCCGTTACAGCTTTCCCGATCCGTTCAGTTTTCCTCGGATTGTGTGTCGCCCTCGAACGAACTCTGACGATTGGGGAAACCAGGCAACGGCCGGCGATTGTGACGATTGTGACGGAATCGGAAGGGATTCCTCGTTCGCAACCACTTGAAAACATCCCGCCGACGGACTTACGACCGGGATTTGAGCTAAGAAACGGGGGCGAGTCGCGAAGGACTCGCAGATCACACACTTCGTTCGGAGCCGTACTCATGGCCAAAAACATCTTTTTGGAAGACGCCAACAAGCCCACCAGCAAAGCGGGAGTCACGACCGGACTGATCGTCGCCGGCGGGTTTCTGCTGCTGGTCGTTTCCTGGATGACCTACACGATGTTCCGTATCGATGTCGGCCAGGATGAGTTCGCGGTGCTGATTCACAAGACGGGGCTAGATCTCAAGAACACCGACGAGGTCGCTCCCAGCAAAGATCACAAGGGCGTTCAACGGGAAGTGCTGACGACCGGACGGTACTTTCGCGATCCGTTCAACTGGGATTGGGAAATCAAAAAGTTGGTGGAGATCAAGTCGACCAACATGGGTGTGCTCGTGAGTTTGACGGGAGACGATTTGCCATACGGCGAGTTTCTCGCGAAGGCCGCTGACGGCCAGCCGATCACCGATGTCACAGAGGTCATCAGCGGCCGCAAGCTCATCACCAAGGGCATCGTGCCCAACGTGCTCAAGCCCGGCCCCTATCGGATCAATCCGTACCTGTTCAAAGTCGAAGACATGCACGAGCCAGTGACGATTTCGGCGGGCTTCAAAGGCATCGTGACGAACCTCACGGGGCCGTCCTCGAAGCAATCGAACAAACTGCTGGTCAAAGAAGGGGAACGAGGCGTCCAAGAAAAAACGCTCGACGCCGGCATGTACTACATCAATCCGTACATGACGCGGATCAGCAAGCTCGACTGCCGCAGCCAGCGATTCAACCTGGCGGAAAAGAAGGACATGGGCTTCCCATCGAAGGACGGCTTCTGGGTCACGATCGACGGTCGCATCGAGTTTAAGGTCAATCCCGAAAAGGCGGCCGAAGTCTTCGTGATTTACAACGAGGATCTGAACGGCGACGCCATTGACGAGGAGCTCATCCGAAAAGTGATTCTGCCGAACGCGCGCAGCATCTGCCGACTGGAGGGTTCCAGCAAACTCGGAAGCGAATTCATCAAAGGCGAAACGGCGATGACGTTCGAGAAGAAATTCCAAGCCGCCATGAAGAAGGACTGTGATTCGCTGGGAGTGGAGATCGTTCAGGCAGTGATCACCAGCATTCATCCGCCGTCGCAAATCGCCGAGCCGATCAAGGCTCGCGAAACCGCACGGCTCGACGAGAAGAAATTTCAACAGATGAAACGACAGCAGGAACAAGAGAAGAAGCTGGCCGAACAGAAGGAGCTTGTGAAACAGCGAGCGGGATTGGTCGCGGTTGATCGAGACATCATCAAGCTCACGACCGAAGCGGAACGCGAACAGCAGATCACCGTCACGAAGGCGAACCAGGAATTGGCCGTCGCCAAGCTGAAGCTGGACGCCGCCAAAGATGAAGCCGCCGCCTTGGTCGCCAAGGGTCAGGGCGAGGCGGAAGTGATCCGCCTGCAAAACGAAGCCGAAGCGGCCGGTTGGAAACGAGCCGTCGCAGCGTTCAGCGGCAACGGCAACCAATACGCTCAATATGTCCTGTTCCAAAAACTATCGACCGCCTATCGCAAGATCATGGTCAACACCGCCGACAGCCCGATCATGAAAATCTTCGAGTCGTTCAACGAACCGGTGAAAGACGCACCGAAGAAGAACTGAAATCGGTCATTGGCTATTGGTCGTTTGCCAATAACCAATCACCAACGACCAATTCCTCCGCCTTCAAAGGCCCTCAACCATGTCCAACCTTTCTCGTGGTCAACGAATTCTGATCTCGGCCGTCGTCTGCCTGGTGCTCTTCGGCTCGGTCGGCTGGCAAGCGTTTCGATGGACCTTTTGTTACTGGTACGTTGACGAGGGGTTCTCGTTGCAACTGACCTACAAAGGTCCGCCGTTGCCGATTCCGGGACTGACTCTGCCGGCGTCTGCCGACACGGAATTGGCGCAGGTCGATGACAAAGGACGCCCGAAGCAAATTGGCGTGCTGGCGGAAATGGTCGGACCGGGTCGTCACTTCTACAACCCGTTTTTCTGGGAATGCAAAAAGGTTCCTGACGTCGTCGTCGAGGCCAAACAGGTAGCCGTGGTCACCAGCCGAATTGGCAAGGAAACCGGTGCCAAACAAAACTTGGTGGACGGCGAGTTGGGACAGACCGAATACCAAGGCAATCTGCGAAAGTTGCTTGGCCCCGGACGCTATCGCATCAACCCGCGGGCCTATGAAGTGACCGTCATCAAGGGCGAAGAGGTGGCACGCACTGCGGACGGACAGGAAACGCGATCCGGTTGGGTGGTCATCAATCCGGGCTACGTCGGAGTCGTCACTAATCTGACTAGCAATCCGATCACACAGGCGAAAGACGGTCTGCAAAAAAACGTGTTGCCACCGGGGATCTATCCGATCAACAAATGGGAGCAGCAGATCAACGTCGTCAACATCGGCTTTCGCGAGAAGAGCATCGAAACCAGTCTGGCCGAACTGTCGGACGGACATGCCAAAGTCGATCCCAGCGGCGAGCCGATCGTGGCCGACGACGACAGCGGCATTGCCTTCACCTCGGACGACGGCTTTCCCATCCGACTCGATTTTACGGCGATCTGGGGCATCATGCCCGATCAGGCTGTGGACGTGATTGACAATTTCGGCAACGAGGCCGCCGTCGAAGACAAGGTGGTGCTGACACAGATGAGGAATCTCTGCCGCACTTACGGCGCGCAGCTCAAGGCCGCCGACTTGCTCGATGGCGAGACGCGGCAGAGCTACCAAGCGGAGGTCGCATTAGCCTTTCACGCGATCCTCGAAGGCAAAGGGTTGAGCGTGCAGCAGGGCTTGGTACGCAACATTTATATCCCGCAGGAAGTTCGCCTGCCGATTCAGCTTGGTTACATCTCCGACGAACTGAAGCTGACACGCGAGCAAGAGCAACTCACCGCGATGACCGAAGGCGACCTGCGTGAGGCCGAGGAAAAGGTGAAGTTGCAGACCGAACAGATTCGGGTCGAGACCGAAAAGCTGGTCGCGGTCAAGTTGGCCGAAGGCCAGAAGACGGCCGCCGAAACGAAAGGCGAAACGTCCAAGCTAGTCGCCGCGATCGCTCGCGAGACCGCCGAGATCGACAAGGAATCCACGATCACCTTGGGCGAAGCAACCTCCACCGCCAAAAAGGGCATCGAGGAAGCCAAGGCCGATAAATTCAAACTGGCGGTCGATGCCTTTGGCGGCGGCCAAGCCTACAACCAATGGGTCTTCGCCAGCGGATTGCCGGAAGACATCGAGTTGAACTTGCTCTACGCCGGTGAAGGAACCTTCTGGACCGACCTCAAAGGCTTCACCGAAACGCTGCTCGGCAAGCAACTCATGCAGCAGACGCCACCGGCTCCGAAAACGCCCAGCAAGACAGGTCGCTGATTGGACGGAGGATGGGCACTCTTGCCCCTCCTTCTTTCGTGGTAATTGAACGGCCGCAGACGGGCAAGAGTGCCCATCTGCCTGACGCCGACGCTGGCAGCGTCGGCCACGAGTCGATCAGATGTGGCGACTGGCGAGCGGTCTCGCGAGTCGCCATTTTCATTGTGATCCTCGGAGCGTGAATCATGCGTGGGATGTGTCGCGTGCTGCTGATGGGATTTTGGATCGTCTCGGTGTCATCGGTGATCGCGCAGGACAAGATCGATCTTTACGGCGTCCGCGAAGAACACACGATGATCCCGATGCGTGACGGGACGAAGCTCTCGGCATATCTCTACTTCCCGTCCGGCGATGGCCCGTGGCCGGTGCTGTATGAGCAACGCTACGCCGATCTGAAAGGTGTGGGGACTCGGCAGGGAAACGCTCGGTTGGCAAAGGCCGGCTACGTCGTCTGTGCTGAGAACTTTCGCGGGGCCGGCAAGTCCGAGGGAACCTGGGTCGGATATCGAGCACTCGGTTGGGGCGAGTTGCAAGATGGCTACGACACGGTCGAATGGCTCGCGAAACAAAAATGGTCGACGGGGAAGATCGGCACGTTCGGCAGTTCGCAGGCGGGATTCGCTCAGAACTTTCTGGCGGTGACTCGGCCACCGCATCTCGTCGCTCAGTACATGATCGACACAGGACTGAGCCTCTACCAAGAAGGCTATCGCATCGGCGGAACGACTCGGCCGGAGCGATTCAAAGGGATGGACGCGGTCTGTCGCGAACCGGGGCACAACCGCGCGCAGTTGGCCGAGTGGTTCAAGCATCCGACCTTCGATGACTACTGGAAGCAAGAGGATTGCTCGCGACACTTCGACAAGATGGACGTGCCGTGCTTCACGATCGGCAGTTGGTTCGACTTCATGAACATCGGCTCGATCGAAAGTTATCGCGGCCGGCAACATCGAGCTGGTCCGAACTCGCGCGGCAAACAGCAACTGCTGATCGGCCCGTGGCTGCACGGCGGCTACCTCGGCAAAAACACCAACAAAGTCAGCGAACTGACCTTCCCGGAGAACGCGAAGTTCGACGCCGAGTCGCACCTGATCCGCTGGTTCGACTTCTGGCTGAAGGGCAAAGACAACCTCGTCGATCGCGACCCAACGATCCGCTACTACGTCATGGGGCCGGTCGGCGAAGAGCACTCGCCCGGCAACATCTGGCGCGAGACGAATGACTGGCCGATCTCCGCGACGCCGACCGAATATTTTCTGCGCGATGGCGGCAAGCTGACGACGTCATCGCCGACCGAGGCGGACGCGGCGGCAACGTTCCTGGCTGATCCACTCAAGCCCGCGAACATCCCGAATAACAAAGGCTTCCCCGGTGCCGCCGACGCTCGCAAGTTTGAAGAGCAAGCCGAAGTCCGCACCTTCACGACCGAACCACTCACCGAGCCGGTCGAATGGACCGGCATCGTCAAGACGGAACTGTTCGTCACGTCCTCGGCGAAGGACACCGACTTCATCGTCCGCGTTTGCGACGTCTATCCCGACGGCCGTTCGATCCTGCTGGTCGACTACATCCGCCGTGGCCGCTACCGCGACGGCTTCGAGCGGGAAGTCTTCTTCACTCCCGATAAGGTCGAGAAGGTCGCCTTCGAGGTCGGTTGGATCAGCCAGATCTTCGCGAAGGGACACCGCATCCGAGTCACCGTCGCCAGCACCGGTGCTCCGTTCTTTGAGCCGAACCCGAACACCGGCGAACCGTTCGCTCTGGAGTTCCCGGCGAATGCCTTTGTGGCCAAGAATACGGTGCAACTCAACAAGCAACACGCTTCGCGAGTCATCGCACCGTTGCGTCCGTAGATCGCGTGACTCGGTGAACTTCATTCGACGATGCCGACTGTGCCGGTTGCGAAAGACTGACGCGAATCGCCGATATTGGCGATGACTCAGATCGTGTCAGCCGCCAATGCCGGTAATGATCGGCATCGTTGTGAAACGCAGAAATCCGTAATTGGCTGCGGAATGAATGCCGAGAGCCAAGAGGTTGGAAGCTTGAATTGAGAGACCGTCCTTGTGCCCAGTTCTGTTCGATCACTGCTCGCTGTTTGCCTGACGACTTGGGCAGCACTTTGCCTGCCGGCTCGCCTGCCAGCGGACGAACCTGCCCCACATCGAGTGATCGGCGTGTCCGGTTGCACCGCCGCGAGCTGTCACGGCGGCAAGTCGTTGGTCGGTGGTGAGGCGACCGCTTGGTTGACTCGCGACGTCGCACATCGTCGGGCGTTCGATGTGCTCTTCGACGAGACATCGGTTCGGATGGCGAAGCAACTCGGACTCAACGCCGCACACACCGAAGCGCGCTGCTTGGCGTGTCATGCGACGGAAGCGGCTCATCCCAGTGGGATGAAGGGTGAGCGATTCGCGGTCGAGTTCGGTGTCGGCTGCGAAAGCTGTCACGGCGCGGCCGGAACCTGGGTGGCTCGGCACACCGAGCGAACTTGGCGTTCGCTGTCGGCATCGCAAAAAAAGAATCTCGGCTTCCACGACTTGCGGTCGATGAACACTCGCGCGGAAAAGTGCGTCGAGTGCCACGTCGGTTCGCCCCGCGCGACCGTCGATCACGATCTCATCGCCGCTGGGCATCCACGATTGGCTTTCGAGATGTCGGCGTATCACGCGCTGCTCCCGAAACATTGGGATGCCGCAGCCGAGTTGCAGCGCGATCCCGCACAAGAACTTCGCCTGTGGGCCATCGGGCACGCGGTTTCGGCCAAGGCGCTGTCCGATGTCGCCGTCGCTCGTGCCGAAGCCGCGATCAAGAGCGGAACAACGTACGTCACGCCCGACTTGGCCGAGTTTGATTGCCACGCTTGCCATCACGATCTCACCGAGCCGACGCGCGGCCGGCCGACATTGCGCGACTCACTCGGCTCGCCTCGCTGGGGATCGTGGTCAGTTCCTCCCGCGCGATTCGTAGCTCGTGAATCGAACCGTCTGTTCGGCCAGGATGGGACGGCCGCAGAATCCTCGGTGGGGCAACTGGTCAAACTGATGCAGCAATCTCGGCTAGGAATCGCTTCGGCCGATCAACTTTCTCTGACCGCTCGGCAATCCAGCGCTGACTTGGCTAGCTGGTCACGTTCGCTAGAGAACGCCGCGACAGACGCAACTCAGAGAATTCCTCTGTTGCATCGCTTGCTCGCCGTTGAATCCGATTCAGAATGGCTCCCCACTTGGGACGGCCAAACTCAACGTTATCTCAGCATCATTGCCACCGGCCGTTCGCTGCGTGCGACGGAAAGACGTGGACCGTTCACGCTCGCCGCCGATTCGGAAGTGCTGGTCAACCTCCGTCATCAATTGACCTATCCGGCCGGCTACGCGACGCCGCGCAGTTTCGATCCATCCGAAATTGACCGACTGCTTCGCGAACTACGGCAGAGCATGTCTCACTGAATTGCCGGCACCGCATCGGCCTCAAAGGTCAACTGACGAGTTCCTGGACGAGACCTCGATCATCAAGCACATGCATCGGACGTTTGTTGTGATCGGGAATCGTGGTCGCCGGGTCGATGCCGAGGTGCTGGTACAAATTGGCGAGCACGTTGCTCGGCGTGTACGGCTGGCCGAGGGACTGGCCGCCGTGCGAGTCGGTTTCGCCGATGACTTGACCCATTCGAAATCCGCCGCCGGCGATCACGGCCGCGCCGGCTTCAGGCCAGTGATCGCGGCCGTCGCCGCGCGAGATGCGTGGTGCTCGGCCAAACTCGCCCCACAGGACGACGGCGACATCTTTGTCCAAACCGCGCTCGTGCAGATCGGTGACCAGGGCGTGGAAACCCTGATCAAGCTGCGGCAACTGGTCACGCATGTCGATGAAGTTTTTCTCGTGAGTGTCCCAATCGCCAACCTTCAGCGTCACGACCGAGACTCCCGACTCGACCAGCCGCCGAGCCATCAGAAAATTCTCGCAGTACTTGCCATAACGAGCATGCGTTTCCCGAGGTTCGCGCGAGACATCGAAAGCCTCACGCACCTGCGGCGACGTGATCATCTCCAATGCTCGCTGCGTGTAGGTGTCGATCACCGACAGTCCGCCGGTCGCGTCGACGCCGCGATTGAGCGTGTCGAACTCGCGAAGAATCTGGCGGCGGTCTTGCAGGCGATCCAGCGAGATGCCCTTCGCGAGGCTCAGGTTTGCCAGTCCTTCGGCCTTCGGAACGAACGGCCGATGCGAGGGGCCGAGATAGGTCGGGCCTTCGTTGTCGTACAAGCCCGGCGGCTTGTACATGAGACTGACATACGGCGGCAGACCATCGGACTGCGGGCGGAGGTGACTGACGACGGAACCGAGCACGGGACGCTTTCCACGCTCGCCAA
Source organism: Planctomycetota bacterium (assembly GCA_003669125.1). Classification (GTDB taxonomy): domain Bacteria; phylum Planctomycetota; class Planctomycetia; order Planctomycetales; family Planctomycetaceae; genus SXKJ01. Next base: position 40,242 of record QWQF01000132.1, on the reverse strand, counting down.
ATCCAGTCAGGATGAAATGCGGCGTGTGGTCGCCGAGGTCGATCGACTTGATCCCACGGACGATCGCGAGCTTGTCCAGCATCTGCGCGAGCTTCGGCAGATGCTCGCAGATTTGAACGCCTGGCAGATTCGTGGTGATCGGTTGAAACTCTCCCCGGATCTCGGCGGGAGCGTTCGGCTTCATGTCGAAGCTGTCGATGTGCGATGCTCCGCCGCGCAGCCAAATCATGATGACCGACTTGGGCCGCCCTGCGCCCGAACCTGCTCTCGCTCGGCCTCGCAAGACATCGGCCAGCGTCAGGCCGCCGAATGCTAGCCCGCCAACTCGTAACATTTCGCGGCGTGTGATTCCGTCACAGAGCTTTGTCCCACGGCCAAGAATGCTCAGCATCGCTGGCCCCTCGATTTGATAATCTGTCGGAAAGTCGGCGGCAGCGGAGTCGAAAGGATGGTCTCGCAATCGGCCTGTCGCAGCAAGCCAACTCTCGAAACTGGGAGCCTCCCACCAATGGAAACCTCCCGATATGGTGTTAATCGTCAACGGCAGTCCAGTTGGTGAAGAACGCATTCGTCTTCTTGGAGCATCCCATGCAAAGCAAAGCGACGACCGTCGAACAGTACCTTGCCGAATTGCCAGAGGATCGCCGCGCGGCGATTGCGGCTGTACGGCAAGTGATGCTCAAAAATCTCCACAAGGACTTCGAAGAGGGGATTCATTACGGCATGATCGGCTACTGTGTGCCGCACCGCATCTACCCGGCGGGATATCACTGCGATCCCAAGCAGGCGTTGCCGTTCGCGGCTCTGGCGTCGCAAAAGAATTACATGTCGTTGTATTTGGGGAGCATTTACAGTTCAGCGGCCGAAGCCCAGCAGTTCCATGCAGACTGGGCCAAGACCGGCAAGAAACTCGACATGGGGAAAAGCTGCATTCGCTTCAAGCAGATCGATGATCTGGCTTTGAATGTGATTGCCGCAGTGCTCCGCCGAACGACCGTCAAGAAGTTCATCGCGGATTACGAGTCGGTGTTCAAGGACTCGCGCAAGAAGCTGCCCGCGAAAGCGGTCAAGTCTCGAACCGCCTCGAATTCAACGCGAGTCAAAAAGTAGGACGGGCAATCTTGTCCGTCCTCGAAAGATTGATTCTCTGATTGAGATTCGTGTCTCGTACAGGCGATCGTCTCTGTCTTGATTAACGGCGAACCGAACTTGGCGGCATTGGGGTCCGATAGCCGGATCTGAAGAAGTCCGGTTGATTGTCAACCTTCCACAACTTTCCGTTGTGCTGATAGAGGTGACGTTGCTCTTCGAGATTGAACGGCCTCGCGCCGATGCGCCCGAAAACGCTGAGTTGGTTGCCGGATTCATCGACGGCTCGATCGCGATCGACTCCTTCGGCGATGCACAGGGCGTGGCCGTCCTTGGCGAACTTCTTCGTAGCGATCAGCCACGGCGTTGGCCTCGGACTGAATCCCATGTTGCCGGGAGTTTCGGGACTCGTGAGTTGCACGACTCGCAGGCCGTTGTGGCCGTCAGCGAGATACGCGAACTCACTGTTGTAGGTGATGCCCAGCTTCACATCGTTCAAGTCGTTGATGCGGCCGTCGGCGTTATAAATCTGGTCGATCTTCGGTTCGAGCGGATTCTTGACGTCCACGATCACGAGTCCGTTGTGACCTCCGGCAACGTAGGCGTAGGTGCGAGCGACGTAAACGTTGCGAGCGTCGGCAAGCGGCAGTGACGCCTTCGGCTCCGGCGACGCGAGATTGGTCACATCGAGAATCTTCAGCCCCTCACTGTCGGTGACGAAGGCGTAGCGGAACTGGAATTGAACGGCGTTCGGCTGGTTGACGAACGGTGCTCCGATGACCGTTTCGATGCGAGGATTCGTCGGCGTGCTGAGATCGACGACCACGATGCCGATGTCCGCGCAGATGTAGGCGTAGGTGCCCGCAAACGAAATGTGTCGCGCTCCGCAAAGGATGCCGTTCGGGTTGAAGGTCACGTCTCGTTTCAAAAAATTATTCGTCGGATCGCCGTCGAGCAGAGTGCCAGCTTCGACCATGATCAGCCCTTCCTCGGCATCGGCGACGTACAAGAAGGCGTAAAGCATGTGGACTGGCGACTCTTCGTTTTCCGGGTCTTGCTTGCGAGTCGGATCGGGGGCCGTCGTCGCCGGAGCAGTCACGAACTTGGCATTCTTCGTCGGGACGTAGAATTGCTGGCCAAGTGGAGACACCGGCGCAGTCGTGATTCGTTCTGAAAAACCCTTGTGGTCGATGAAGGCGATGTCGAAGACTCGCAGCCCCCCCTCACCGCAGGCGGCGTAGAGGTACTCGCCGCGAGCTTGCAGGCTCTGGACAGAGTGTTTGCGACGCGGATGTCGGACACGATCGGCCACATCGCGGCCGGGATGCTCATGCGAGTGTTCCAGGTAGCCGCTGTGTTCGATGTGCTCGGCGTAGTTATCGGGGTACACGATCTTGTGCATCGTACTGCCGATGACGGACTGCGGCTCTGCGCGTTCGGTGACGACGACCGCTTCCAGACCGTGTTCGCCGGCTCCAACCCAGCAGTATTGACCGATGAAATTGAGATAATTCGTGCCATGCATCAGCAACTGAGCCATGATGGCATTGTTGTCTTCGTCCTTGCTGAGGTGACAGTCGTTGCACTGTTTGGTGCCGTCCTTGCCGCGCACTGTGTGCGGCACGTTGGTCGAGAAGGCGATGCCGCTCAGTCCGTCACCGGAGATCGTTTGCTGTTGAACGTAGATCGACTCGCGGTTGTTGTTGTAGCTGCTGACATGCACGGCACACGCGGAACGCACCGGGCTGATGCGGTTCTTCATCACGTTGCCGTCTTTGGCGAGCATGTAAACGTCGTCGCGCAGCGTCTGAAAGTTGTACGACGTGTAGTTACGACTGACGTCACCTTCGTTGTGCAAACTGGGCATCTTCACGTTCGCTCGCTGCACGAGATGGCAGCCGTAGCAGCTTGGATTCCACGATGAATGACACGCGGCGCAGGTCATCTTGTTGCTGTCGTGAGCACACTTGGCCGAGTCCTTGGGCCGCGTTCCCCAGACGATGTTGTCGCCGTCGAAGCGGACGGTCTTCGCCAGATGCGACTTCTCGTTGTAGCGCGGATGGCCGGGTGTGATCGTGTCGAGCACTTGCGGAACGTCCCACTGCCGGGGCTTGTCGCCGTCCTTCTCAACCATCGAAGTCTGAATGATTTTGTTGCCGACTCGGCGGAACCGCGGCTGGCCGGACGGAGTCGCAAGCGCTTCGAGATTCGTTCCACCTTCCGGCGCGGCAGGGCCACTCGTGCGGAGCGTCGCTCGCGCGTAGGCCGTGCCGTGGCAGTCTTCGCAGGCGATCTCGATGGCGGCGCGAACTTCGCCGTAGAGCTTGGTGTTGCCGTGATTGTCCTGCTTGAAGTGGCAATCAACGCAGTGCATCCCCTTCTCCAGATGGATGTCCATGAAATGCACCGGCATGCCGTCCTTCTCGGCTCGGCAGTCGGGATGCAGCATCGCGTAGTTCAGCTTCGCGGTATTTTCGTCCTCGATCGGCTTGTTTTTGTGATCCAGTAGGTGCCCCTCGCGATCGCGTTTGAAGACCGCTCGGAAGACCCAGCCGTGGCCGTGGAAGTCGGCGAACTGCGAGTGTTTCAACTGCGGGTTGAGGTCCGCCGACTGCGCGAGGAACTCCGGATCGGACCAGTTGCCGCGCAGCGAGCCTTCTTCCGGATTGTTCATGGCCGAGCGAATGAATTCTTCCGCCGTCGGAGACTTCTGCTGCGGCGGATACATGAACTCGCCGTCGGTTTCGTTGTCCCACCACATCAATCCAAGGAAGCTGTTCAGCACGTTCGTGCCGGGGTGCATGTGGCAGACGATGCACTGACTGGTCGGGATCGCGGTCGTGAACTCGTGCTTGATCGGATGGCCCGGTTCGTCTTTCGGGATGGTCGGATCGGGATTGAGCGACAGCCCACGATTCCCCGCGCTGGCATACGGCCCCGAATGCACCGGCGAGCGATCGTTGGCGTAGATGACGTGACAGGCCGTGCAGCCGCTTGATCGATAGTCGCCCGGATGATCGTTCGTACCGAGGAAGTTCAGCGTCGGGTCGAGTAGTCGCGTCTTTTGCAAACCAACGAAGACCGGATCGGTGCGGTTCTCGGTGCCGAGTCCGCGATTGCTCAAACGGCTACGCGGCCGACCTGGTTCTTCGTCGCGCACGGGGATGCCGACTTCGCCTCGGAATCGTCCGCCACGCTCGAAGATACGGAGAACGTTGCTCGGCTGAGAGACCTCGAAGCGCGGCAGCGGGTCGAGAAATGGAACGACCCCTTTGTATTTCATTTCGTACTCGGACGGAGCCGGCACGGTTTGCAGCCGTTGCGGGACACCGTTCATCGAGTAGCTCTCACCGTAACTCGATCGCTTCTTCGGGATCGCGCCGTTGTTGTACAGAGCCGCTCCCCACAACATGCAGCCGTGAGTCATCATGCTCTTTTTGACTTCGAGCGTTTCCTTCGGATGACAACCGGCCGTCCCGCAAGACAGGTGTGCGATTCGCAAGTCGCCCGGATTCACGAAACGAACGAACTCCGGGCACTCGTGATTGAGCACCGTGTAGGACCGCACGGGATTGCCGGTCGAAGCCCAGACATCCGGAAATCGCGGCTGGACGTGAGCCTGCCACTTGTTCGTCGTCATCGCATCCCCGCCGTGACAGTCGACGCAGCCGAGATGCGTCGTGCCGGCCTTGTGCATGTCGTGAGTATTTTTGTGACACTGCACACAGCCCCAACTTTTGGCGTACCCCTCCTCGGCCGTTTGCCGCATGAGGCTGAACTCGTCGAGCCGCAACGGCTCTCGCGTGCCGCCGTGAACTTTCTTCGACGCGCCCCCCGGCGTGAGGGTCAACGGCACGTCCGGCGCTGGCGGGACGAGCTGCTGCTGCCGCGCTGCCACCGGTTGAACGGCAGGGTCGCGGCGTTTGATTTTTTGCAATGCGGCCTTCAACGTCGGCTCACCGGCGAAGGCATTTCCGCCGCAGAGCGAAAGAAGGATCAACGAAGTTCGAGCAATGAATCGCATGTCAGAGACGTCCTTGTCTCGTTTTGTCACCGAGTCGCTCTGCGACTCGGATTGAATCGGAATCGCGGAGCGACTCCGCGACTAATAGGTAAAATCCAGTTCCAAAAAGCTGGCGAAGAAACCGCTGGGGCGGCTGTTGTTGCGGTTGAACAGATCAGTGAAACCGTCGCCGGGGATCAAACCGGAAACGCCGCCAACGATGACGACGTTGTTGTTCAGGAACGGGCGGTATTCGACGCCGGTGCTCAGGTCCGTGCCGATGCGGCGGCGGACTCGCTCTTGAAAGATGTACTGTTCGAGCACGTTGGTCTGATCGAACCACAGGAAGTTACAGTTGTTGATCATTCGCAGTTTCGGCGTGATGTCGAAATCGACTCCGAGATTAAGCAGGAACAGGCCAGGGTTCACGAAGTTCGACTGACCTTGGAATTTGCTCGACCGTAAATCCGGCACGAGGCTCATCCGGTTGACAAGATTCACGCCGAACAAGCCGATCGTTTGTCTTTGCCAGTAACTGAAGCCGCCGCCGGCAAAATTCGGATTGTCCAAGATCGAATCAAAACCCTCGGCGTCTTCATCGTTGATGTCGTTATCGCCGGAGGACCAGAACACGGACGCTCGAAAGCGTGCCCAGTCGCGATCGTAGGACAACTCCAACGCCGCCATCTGCGCGTTGATGTTCTGCGGTTTGCCAGCCAGCGGGTTGAGCGTGTCGCGGCCGAGCACCCAGTAGAACGCATGATTGACGTTGAACCGATTGATGTGTCCGTCGCCGGCCCAGCCGAAATAGAACGCATCGACCTTGTGCGGCTGAAACACGCCAACTGGATCGGGACGCACGAGGACATCGTTTTTGTCGAACTGTTGGCTGGGGCCGTCGTGATTCCAGTGGAAGCTGGTCTGGGCGGTGTAGCCAGGCCAAATGAAATCCTGCCGGTAGTAGTTGGCGATCAGTGTGTTTTGATTCCGGTCGTCGAACGTGTTGAGCAGGCTGTTGGTTTGCTTCTCGGTCTGGTCGAAGTAGGCGACGTTGTACTGGTCGCGATTGGCGTTGTTGTTGCCGAACAGCCGCACCGCGCGGTTCGTGTCGCTGAAGATGAAGCCGCGGAAGTCGCTCAGGAAAAACTGCGAGCCGGCTCGTAACGATACGAAATCGTAGTACGGACTGGTGTCGGCCAGCTTGGTCTCGAAGAACCACTCCTCGAGCGCCCCGTCGCCGCGAAAGCGTGTCGTACCGTGATTCACGTTCGGGTTGACGATGCCCAACTCTTCGACATCCAGATAGTTCATGTTGAGGATCGGTGTCAGTTTGATGCGCCAGTCGGCAGGCTTGAACGCGGCACCGTCACCGTGCAGCAGGTCGAACGACAGAACGAAATTGTTGGCGTAGAAAAACTGATTCGGGTCGCCGAAGAATTCCGTTTGGCCCGATCCTCCGGTGCTCTCGAAGGGGGATGTCGGCGTTGGCACCTGCCGCAGTTCGAAGATCGACAGGCTGGTTCCGGTGACCGTCAAGAACGTGTGCTGGCCGATGATCGGGTAATCCCCCTTCAGCACATTTTGGTTGTACGGGTCGAGGATGTTCCCCTGCATGTATGGGTAATCGTCCTCTGGCGAATAGTTCTTGCCGTAGCGATCCCATTCGGGGAACCCGGATCGCCAGCGATCCTCCATCGGAACGAAGTGACTGCTCTCTTGGCCTTCGCTGGGGAGCACACTGCTGCGGCCGGTGAAGCCGAGCGGTGCATCGACCGGATACGCGAAGAGCATGTCTGGCTCGAGCGGCAGTTCCGGCAGGAGCAGCGGATCGGCGTCGGGGAACGTCGGCTCAAACGGCCGTCGCAAGACAGGCGGCCGAATGTCGTCGTCTCCGGAAGACAGAGGCTCGCCCTCGAAGACGTCCTCTTCCGCCAACTCCTCAACGACTTCTTCATCGGTCGCGACCGCGAATTCGAGGAACGGACGCTCCTCGTTCGATTCGATGCCGGTGAGCATGACCTCGCCCAAATCGCGAGCCGCAGACTCCGCAAACAACGGCAATCCTGCGAGCAACGTGGCGAAAGCGAAGGCCGACAGCAGCCGCATTCCACGCCGGCGAACGAGGACTTCAGCGCAAACACGAACGCTTCGACGTCGCGCGTCGATTCGTGGCAACGGCAATCCGGACGTCTCCGAATGTCGCGGCACTGTGCGCCTCATCCTTGAAGACACGTCGTCGCGCCAGCTTCGCGCAACTCGCATCCCTGCCTGAAAACACTCCGGCCGCGCCCCACCGATGAGCCACGGCTTTTCCGCTTTCATCGGTTCTACCGACGAAAGCAAATCAATCCGTTGCGCACGGTTCTAACGCCCGATGAAGGAAAAGCTCGGTCTCGTGCGGATCGTGGAAAGCACAAAAGTCGGGTGACTTCGGGGTTCCGGGGCGAATAATCTGCGCGAGCAACTGCCAATCTGAGGAATCTTCGGGCCAAAGGATTTTTCGCTCATGTCTCGGCTGTTCTCGTTCCTGCGCCGCGTCCCGCGACCTGCACGTCGCCGAGTCTCTCGCGCGCTCGGCGCGGGCCTCCCGACCCCGTCGGTCGAATGCCTGGAACCGCGACAACTCCTCGCCGTCACGCCTATCAGCGCCGCGGAGGTCGAGTTGCTGCTGAATCGCGCGGCGGTCGCGACCAGTTCGGAAGACGCCATCATCGCCATCGTCGATCGTGGCGGACGAATTCTGGGAGTGCGAGTCGAAGAGGATGTTCTGCTCGCGTACGGCAGCCTGGTCAGCGCGGACGGCATCATCAATGCCCCGGCCGAAGAGGAGACGCTGATCTTCGCGATCGACGGAGCAGTCGCGAAGGCTCGCACCGCCGCGTTCTTCGCGAACGGAACCGCCGATTCGCGAATCAATCCCGAGACGTTGGCGGACCCGGCCGGTGACATGCCGACTGTCGGGCCGCTGACCTCGCGGACGATTCGAAATATCAGCCAGTCCACGATCACGCAGCGCGAGATGCAATCGAATCCCAACGAGTCGGACCTGACCAAGCGCGGCCCCGGCTTCGTCGCGCCGGTCGGCATCGGTGGACACTTCCCGCCGGCGACCGCGCACGCGCCGCAGGTCGATCTGTTTGGCATCGAGCACACGAATCGCGACAGCATTGTGCATCCCGGATTGAACTCAATCCATGAGACCTCCGATCCGTCACTGACCATCATCGGCGGCGACGACATCCTGCTGCCCGGCCGCTTCAACACGACCTACGAACCGGGCCACGACATCGAGGCTCCCGAAAGTTACGGCTTCACATCGCGTCGCATGACAGACGCTCAGTCGCGCGGCATCGCAACACTTCCCGGCGGCATTCCGCTGTACCGCGGCTTCGATGTGGTCGGCGGGATCGGTGTGTTCTTCCCCGGCACTGTCGATGCCGACGGAGCCGGCCCGCAGCAACTCGGCGACGCGACGTTCGAGCAAGGATTTGTCCCCGGCATCAAACAATCGGAGGCTCAACGCACAAACGCCCCGAAGGTTTTGGAGGCGGAATACATCGCCTACGCGGCAGCCGGCGGTGCGGCGTTTGGAGGACTCGGCGCGAAGGACAAAATCGGCACGATCACCGGCACCGACCTGATTGTTCGCGCCGCTTCGCCGTTCGTGTTGCCGTTCGGACGGATTGATCTGGTCGGCATCACGCTGCAAATCATCGGCCCGACTGCCGGAGTTTCCGGCGTGCGGACAGTCATCTCCGCCGGGAAGAAACTGGGAGTCGGTGCAAACACGGGCGCGAACCAAGTCGTCGATCCCGGGGCGGACTTTGATCCGACGACGCTGGGCGACAATCTCATCGTCCGCCCCGGAGTCGAAGTCCCAGAAGGTTGGTTGGTGAAACCCGCCGCCGGTTCCGATGCGGAAACGATTATCCTGCAAGCGATCGAGACAGCCAATGCGACGCGCGCGGCAATTCGTCTGAAAGTCACGAACACGACATGCGGGACAACGGTTCCCGGCGCGCGAACTCGCATGGTGCTGGCTGTCGCCGACGCGGACGGCAAAATCCTGGGGCTGTATCGCATGCACGATTCGACGATCTTTTCGATCGACGTCGCCGTCGCGAAAGCTCGCAACACGGCCTACTACGCCGACGCCGCGCAGTTGGCCCTCAACCCCGGTGACCAAGTGGACGACGACAACGACGGGATGTCCGACGTGCCGCTTGGCACCGCGTTCTCCAATCGCACGTTCCGCTTCTTGGCCGAACCGCGGTTTCCACAAGGCGTCGATGGCAGCAAGCAGGGCGACTTCTCGATTCTCAACGACCCCGGCTTCAAGACCGACTTGCTCAAGTCGAAGAACCCCAACATGGCCGCCGGTGCGGTGGAGAATCTCGCTGGCCCCGTCTCCGCGTCTGTGTTCTCTTTGGCGACCACATCGGTGCTCGGCTTCGACTCGTTCAATCCCGGCCGCAATTTTCGTCAGGCCGCCAACATCGCCAACCAAAACGGCATCATCTTCTTTCCCGGCAGCGCACCAGTGTACGACTCCGGCGTGCTGGTCGGCGGCTACGGAGTCAGCGGTGACGGCGTCGATCAGGACGACGTCGTCACCTTCTTCGGTGTCGCTGGCTTCCGCCCCCCCGATGGGACTGAAGCCGATGACCATCGAGTCCGTCGCACTCGCCTCCCGTACCAGAAGTTCAACCGCAACCCATTCGCCTAACTCGTAGGTCAGCTTTTCCAGGCTGGCTGAACTGAGACGCCATGATGGTTCACTCCAACGCTCGTGCTCGCCGCATCGGACTGATCTTGTTGAGCATGTTCCTTTCAAGTTGTCCCGTGCTCCAAGCAAGCGACCATCACTGCGACACCTGCAAGCGTTCTGACCGCCATGCCTGCGCCGGCTGGCCACAGTGCCTCTCGCGCTGGGCACGTCCGTCCTACGGTTGCCACGAATCGGGCGGCTACGTCGGCGGCGGAGCCCCGTTCCACGGCGACGGCCGCTGCGCCCACGAAGGCACCTGGGGCTGGGACTATCACGGCCGCCTCTTCACCAAACGTGTCTGGCTCGGCTGGTACCACGGCCGCCGCGACCAAAGCGGCACCGGAGCGTACAAGACCGACGGCCCACACCTGCTGCATCATTGAGGCGGTCGCTTGCCGCCTGAACTCCGCCTGACCAGAATCGCCGTCCGTTTCGGATTTCGAGTTTCGGATTTTCGCTCAGGAAGGTGACTTCATGCCGTCGTGCGTTTTGGCTTATTCGGGTGGGCTCGACACGTCTGTGATTCTCTGTTGGCTGCAAGAGCAAGGTTACGACTGCCATGCCGTGTACGTGGACCTCGGCCAACCCTGCGAGGATCGCCAGGCGATTTTGCAGAAGGCGAAGAACTGCGGAGCCAAGACTTCGCAGATCGTCGATGTGCAGGAAGAGCTGTGCCGTGACTTCGCGTTTCCGATCATGCAGTTTCAGGCGAAGTACGAAGGCTGGTACTTGCTGGGAACGTCGATCGCCCGGCCGCTGATCGCGAAAGAGTGCGTCCGAATCTGCCGCGAAGTCGGGGCCGAAGCATTCGCCCACGGAGCCACCGGCAAAGGGAACGATCAGTGCCGCTTCCAACTCGCGGCCGAAGCGCTCAACCCGGCGGTGCAGATCATCGCCCCGTGGCGCATCGAAAAATATCGCGCCGCGTTCCCCGGCCGCACCGCGATGATCGACTATTGCGAGAAGAAGAACATTCCCGTGAAGGCGTCGGTCTCGAAGCCGTACTCGTCCGACGAAAACTGCTTGCACATCAGCTACGAAGCGGGCCAGCTCGAAGCGCTGACGACCAACGGCGTTGAACTGGTCGAGTTCGGCATGTGCGTCACGCCGATGGCCGCTCCCGACAAACCGGAGACGCTTACGATTCACTTCGAGTCCGGCGTGCCCGTGTCGCTCAACGGCCAGAAAAAGTCGGCGCTCGAAATGGTCAAGGAGCTGAACACGATCGGCGGCCGAAACGGAGTCGGCATCATCGACATGGTCGAGAACCGCTTCGTGGGCATGAAGAGCCGCGGCGTGTACGAGGCTCCGGGCATGACGATCCTGTATCACGCCCATCGCGTCGTCGAGCAACTGACGATGGACCGCGACCTGATGCACCTTCGCGACCGCCTCGCCCCGGAAATCGCCGAGATGGTCTACTACGGCTTCTGGTATCACGCAAAGATGGACGCCCTGCTGGCCTTCAACCAAAACGCTCAACGCTTCGTCACCGGCGACGTGACGCTGAAGCTCTACAAAGGCAACATCATCACCGCCGCTCGCAGCAGCCCCAACAGCCTCTACGACGAAGGCATCGCCACGATGGAGGGCGGCGGCAGCTACAACCAAACCGACGCCGAAGGGTTCTTGCGGATTCAAGGCTTGCCGGGACGAGTGCAGAGCCGAGTCACGCCACGCAGTTATTGAGATCGCGATCCGCTCAACGTTGCCGCCTCGCTCCCGCGATCGAAGTTTGGTTGTCCCTGATCATGCCCGTTCATCGGATGTTTTTGAAAGGCCCGTGGGAAGTCCGGCGACTGGACCGCGACGAACCGTCGCGCCGCGTCGTGCTTCCCGCAAGCTGGCAGGCGATCTTCGACGGCAGCAGTTGCGACCGCGCCGAGTTCCGCAGAACGTTCAATCAGCCGACGAACCTCGAATCTCACGAGCAGGTTTGGATCGTGTTCCAAGGCGTGCGTGGCAGAGCTTGGGTGAACATCAATCGACAGAGTCTGGGAGAAATCAATCCCGACGACACGACGGCCGAGTTTGAAATCACACCACACCTCGCGCTGCACAACGAACTGGTCGTACAACTCACGTTTGAAGTCGATCGCTCGCCTGATCAGCCGGGCGGATTATGGGGACCGGTCGCGCTCGAAATCCGCTCGTAGAAATTAGCACGACGCGCCAGCGAGTGGTTGGAGTTTGGCAACAAACCACTCGCTGGCGCGTCGTGCTGGTGACTACGTCAGTGGCTCGCGTGACCGTGGTCAACCACATGACTGGCCGAGTGACCGTGAGCGTCATGTCCGCCGTGGCCGTGGTCGCCATGAGCGTGCGGGTCGGGCATCGTGACTTCGCACCATTGGTTGCAGCAGCCGGAAAGTTGGACGCTGCCGCAGAGAAACATCAGACTGAACAGCGCGGTCACATAGACCAGCTTGCCGACAAAGTTGCTGACCGTCAGGCCCAGGATGAAATGGCTGCCGCTTTCTGGCGGAGCGACAACGCCCCAAATCAGTACCCAAACCGCTCCGATCAGCAGCACGCCCAGCAAGCCACCTTTGGCGACCAGCACCTCGCGCAGCTTGACCCAGTTGACGGCACACAGCCAAAAGCCGATCCAGACCGCCAACGGAAACCACGGCAGCAGCAGGCCGCTCACGGCCCTCAACAAACTCCAGGCAGCGACAAGCAGGTCACTCAAACTGATCAGCAATTCCGACATGGCAACTCCGAAATTCTCAGGGCGACTCAACCCACGACCGAGCCCGATGAGGCGGGACGATCTCCTTGGAACGGCGTCGGACTGTCACAAGAATGACTCCGAAAATCAACCGATTCAAAATCGTCCTCACCGACCAACTGAGCATGTCATGAACTCGACGAGTTGGCATTCGACGTCGGCCTCGATACCACTCGCATCCATTGTGACTTTGAACGAAACGAAAGGGCGTCCGATGTCTGAGGCTGAAGCGACTCCAGCACCAATTGCTCCTGAGGAACTCAAACTGGCTCTGAAGGCATTCAAGAAGCGTCTCAAAGCCACGCGGCTCGATGACGAATCGCGGGTGGGCCACAGCCCGATGTCCAACGGTGGCAAGTCGAGCATCGACGCCATCATTCCGCCGAGCCAATATCCCACTGCGGTCTGGCAAGAGTTGGCCAGGCAAGGCAAGCTGAAGTACGCCACCCAAGGGTTTTACGAATTGGGTGCTCCCTGATCCGTAGCACGACGTGCCAGCGAGTGGTCGATGACCGGTGAATTTCGCCTCTCGCTGGCGCATCGAGCTAGTTCTGACGCGATCGGGAACCCTCCGGAAAACTGGCATCGCGGAACACGGCTTTGCCTTCCAGCAGAGTGAGCAGAACTTTGGCGAGATGAATCTCGTGCGGCGGGATCTCAAACAGGTTTCGGTCGAGGACGATCAGGTCGGCCGCTTTGCCAACTTCGATCGAACCGGTTTCGGCCTCTTCGAAGTTTACATACGCGCCGTTGATCGTGTAGCCGGCCAGCATGAGTGGCAAGTCGACGGCCTCTTCGGGAATCCATGCGGGGCCGGGGACTTCGGCGATTCCGCGGCGTGTCACGGCGACTTGAATCGCGTCGAGCGGGTTCATCGACGACACCGACCAATCGCTGCCACAGGCGATCACCGCGCCGGTCTTGGCGACGCTGCGAATCGGATACAGCCAGCGTGAGCGTTCCGGGCCGAGGACCGGAAGCGTCATGTCAACAATGTACGGGTCGGCCTGTGCCCAATACGGCTGGAAGTTGGCCACGACTCCCAGCCGCTGAAAGCGAGCGATGTCCGGCGGGTCGAAGAGTTGAATGTGAGCGATGTGATGTCGCGAATCGCGACGGCCGTTGCGGTCGCGAGCGAACTCCAGCGCGTCGAGCGAACTTTGAATGCCACGGTCGCCGATCGCGTGAATGTGAATCTGAAATCCGAGCCGATCCAGCTCAGCGGCCAGCGGCTTCAACACTTCCGGTTCAAGGTTCAGCCAGCCGCGTTCTTCACCACCCAAGTACGGCTGCAACAGCGCGGCCGTGCGTGACTCGATGACGCCGTCCTGAAAGATTTTCACGGCGGTCGCCCGCAGCCGCTTGCTCTGAAATTGCTTTCGCCACTCGACGAACTGCGGAATCTGAGGCATGCCCTTGGCGTTATCGAATCCGATGGCGGCAACCGTTCGCACGGTCAACTCGCCGGACTTGTCGAGTTCCGCGAAGGCGTTGAGATGCTGATCGTTGACCCGCGCTTCCTGCACCGAAGTGATGCCAAAGCGGTTGGCGATCTCCAATCCGCGGCGGAGACCTGCGACGAATTCTGCGTGCGTGTACGGAGGAGACTTGACGATGACCAAACGCGCCGCCGACTCGCGCAGCGTGCCGGTCGGTTCGCCCGTCTTGGGATCGCGTTCGATGCGGCCACGCGGCGGGTCGGGTGTCCCTTTCGTGACGCCCGCGATCTCCAACGCTCGCGAGTTGACCCACGACGAATGTCCGTCGAAGGCGTCGAGCAGGACCGGCCGATCCGACACAATCTGGTCGAGCAAGTCTTTGTGCGGGTTGCCTCCACTCAAAGTCAGCGGCCATCCGCCGCCGCGAATCCACTTCTTTTCAGGGTGTCGTTCCGCATATTGCCGCACAGCCGCGAGGACCTGATCCATCGTCGTCAGGCCGTTGAGATTGCACTCGTCCAATTCGATGCCGCCACCCACCAGATGGATGTGCGCGTCATGAAATCCAGGCAGGAGCATTTTGCCCTTGAGATCAATGCTCCGAGTCTGAGGTCCGATCCAGGGCTTGAGGCCGGCATCGGTCCCGACATAAACGATGCGTCCCGCACGGATCGCGACAGCCTCGGCCCAGCTCCGAGTCGCATCAACGGTGTACGCGCCGCCGCCTCGAAAGACTGTGTCGGCCGGCTCCGGCGTGGTCGTTTGAGCCGCAGCAACCGAGTGAAGCACAATCAGCAGCAACAGAGCGAGCCGTGCAAACATGGTTCGTCCTTCGCGTGAAACGAAAAAGCCCCGGTGTTTCCGGGGCTTTCCGTCAAGTGTGTTCAGGCACTCCGTGCAGTACTCCCTAGGGGATTCGAACCCCTGTCAGGGGACTGAGAATCCCCGATCCTGGGCCTCTAGACGAAGGGAGCAGGCGGACGACGTTGTATCGGACTCGATGTGCGAAGTCTAGGCGATGCCCGGCACGGGAAAGCTCTTGGTGAAGTCGCAGATTTCCGCACGCACGGCGGCCAGAACCGACGCGTCTTCGGGAGCTTTGAGCACTCGCAGAATCCACGCGCCGACCTTCTTCATCTCGTCTTGCTGCATGCCGCGTGTGGTGAGCGCGGCGGTGCCGATGCGGACTCCGCTGGGGTCCATCGGCTTGCGTTGGTCGTAGGGAATCATGTTTTTGTTGACGGTGATGCCCGCTTTGTCGAGGGCTTGTTCACCGATCTTGCCGGTCTGGCCGATGCTGGTCATGTCGCAGAGCATCAGGTGGTTGTCGGTGCCTCCGCTGGCGAGCCGGATGCCACCGGACATCAGCGTTTCGGCCAGCGTCTTGGCGTTGGCGATGATTTGTCGGCCGTAGTCTTTGAAGCTGGGTTGCAGCGCTTCTTGGAAGCAGACGGCTTTCCCGGCGATGATGTGCATCAGCGGGCCGCCTTGCATGCCGGGGAAGACAGTCTTGTCGATCTCTTTGCCGTACTGCTCGCGGCAGAGAACGAAACCGGAGCGTGGTCCGCGGAGTGTTTTGTGTGAGGTCGAGGTAACGAAGTCGGCGACGGGGACCGGGCTGTTGTGAACTCCGGCGGCGACGAGGCCGGCGTAGTGCGCCATGTCGACCATCAGTTTCGCTCCGACTTCGCGAGCGATGTCGGCGAACTTGGCGTGGTCGATTTCGCGCGGATATGCGCTGGCTCCGGCGACGATGAGTTTCGGCTTGTGCTCGCGAGCGAGCGCGGCGACTTGGTCGAAGTCGATGCGGTGGTCTGTCTCTCGTACACCGTACGGAACGACCTTGTAGAGCTGACCCGAAAAGTTCACATGCGAGCCGTGTGTCAGGTGTCCGCCGTGAGCGAGATTCATGGCGAGATACGTGTCGCCCGGTTTGAGCACCGCCAGATAGACCGACATGTTGGCTTGCGAGCCGGCGTGCGGCTGGACGTTGGCGTGCTCGGCCCCAAAGAGTTGCTTGGCTCGCGAGATCGCCAGGCTTTCGACGACATCGACGAACTCGCAGCCGCCGTAGTAGCGGCGTCCGGGATAGCCCTCGGCATATTTGTTGGTCAGAATCGTGCCAGCCGCTTCGAGGACTGCGGCGCTGGTGTAATTTTCGGAAGCGATCAGTTCGAGCCCTTCAATCTGGCGAGTCCGTTCGTGCTGGAGGGCGTCAAATAGTTCGGGAAACGTGGTCTGCAAGCGGGACATGATGACTCCTGAGGCGATAGCTCGAACCAGTCTCCTGACCGACGGCGTCTCGCAAAAACGAGGCCGAGTTTTACTGACGGCTTGGTGCGAACGCTACCAACGCTGTCGGGCCTTGCAGCACAGCGTTTGAATGCCGTTCGTCGGCTGGCAGGCCGGCTGATCGAGAAGCTGGGAGACATGGAAGTCTTCTACGCTCCGAATGAAAAAACGGCGTTGGAGAAAGCGGAGTTCGATGCCGTCCTCATGGACATTCAAATGCCACGCATAGAGGGCTTCGAAGCGACCGCCGAAATTCGTCGCCGCGAAAACGGCACCCCGCGCCACAAAGTTCATTCCGCTCGCCAACCCTACCCCGTCAGCGCCCGCAGCCGATACGCTGTGCTCCACAATCTTTCTTGCCCCTTTCAACGCCGCACACCGCCGTGGAAACAACTCCCATCAAGACCGCTCAACCGCTGGAAAGTTCGCCCGCTCTGCAGGGCGAGCGGCTCAGTTTCACCGGAACGCTCGCGTCGCTGACGCATCGGCAGGCGATGGACTTGGCCGAGCAACACGGCGGAGCGACCACGCACAGTGTCAGCAAGCAAACCTCGATGCTGGTCGTCGGCGAAGAAGGCTGGCCGCTGGAAACTGACGGTAAGCCCTCCGTCAAACTGCAACAAGTCACCGAGTGGCGGCTGCAAGGTCTCGACATCAAAGTCGTCCCAGAATCCAAATGGCTGCACCTGCTGGGCCTCGAAGAGCGACGTCGCGACGTGCATCGCCTGCTGACCCCGGCGATGCTCAGCCAATCGCTGAACGTCTCGGTCGGCTTGATTCGGCATTGGGAGCGCATCGGTCTCATCAAGCCCGTGAAGAAAGTTTTTCGCCTGCCGTATTTTGACTTTCAAGAAGTCGCTTGCGTGCGTCGATTGTCCGAACTGTTGCAAGCCGGCATCTCGCAGCACGAATTGGAAAGCAGCCTGATCCGTCTGCAGTCGATGATGCCGGGCACCGAGCACTCGCTCGCACAATTGACGCTGCTGGCCCGCGATCATCACGTCCTCATTCGCGATGAAGCTGGGCTGCTCGAACCGATCTCCGGACAAAGACTGTTTGATTTCGATCCTGAGAGTTGTGAATCGCAGACTCACGGTGACGCACCGACGCGGAGCGCTGGTGCCGTCTCTCTGCCGATCGCGCATTTTCCACCTCTCGACCTCTCAACAACAGATTGGCTCGAACAAGGCAGCCATCTGCTCGAAGACGACCGCGTCACGGACGCCATCGAAGCGTTTCGCTGGGCATTGCTTTCCGAACCGTCGAACCCGGAGACCCATTTTCATCTTGCCGAGGCGCTGTATCGCAGCGGAAACCTCGCCGGCGCGTTCGAGCGGTTTCACGTCGCCGTTGAACTGGATCCGCACTTTCTCGAAGCCTGGACGCAACTCGGCTGCGTCGCGGCGGAGTTGGGGCAGACCCAATCCGCCCTCGATGCTTTCGACATCGCATTGCAATCACACGCCGACTACCCCGACGCTCACTTCCACAAAGCCGAGTTGCTCAATCGTCTGAATCGTTCCGCCGAAGCCGTTCCGCACTGGCAGGCGTACCTTGTCCAAGACCAACGCGGTCCGTGGGCCGATGTCGCGCGGCAGCGTCTCGCCGCCGCCGCGTCACGCCGCGATTCAAATGCCCCGACCACGGAGTGACCGGTCGACTTTAGAAATCGGCGACCGGCTCGTTCCCCGCGCGCGTCGCGAGTTTCTTGTAGACGTTCTCGTCGATGTTGGTCGTGATCAGGCGGACGCGGCCGTCTCCCAACAAAAAGTGGCCGCCGGTCGCATGATGGCTGCTGAAATCATCGAAGTGACCTGCCGGACTGTTTGGCGTGTGATCCGCCGAACCAAGGATGCGTGGGAAGTGCTCCTCACCCGTGGGGATGATGCCGACCCACGTCGAATGCCAACCGTCGGCGGGCTTGGTCTTGCGCTCGCCGACAAAGAATGTGGAACTTGTGCCATCGGTGATGCTCGACAAGCGGACGGCCTCGTTGTGAAAGAAAACTCCGTTGCTGGCGCAGCGTTGTCCGACCGGCACTGATTCGCAGTCGTCAAGCTCGTCTGTGCCGAACGAGCCGATGTAGTTCGCCGTCGGCAATTGCAGCAATGGGCTGCCGGTGGTCTCGTGATTCATCGTCCATGACTCGCTGGACGTGTCCGAAGGGCAACGGAACATCGGCAACGAGATTTTCAGCACCGCGGCATTCGCCGGATCATCGACCGCCAGTTTGAAGTTGATCTGGTGATACAAGCTCTGCTGATCCATGCGATGCAACAATTTGCTCGCCCAACCCCAACCGTTGATGCCGGTCACGTCTTGCTGACCGGAGGTCACTCCGATCCAGCCGGGCGGGAAGCATTGACTGGTTTCATGATAATTGTGCAACGCGATGCCAATTTGCTTGAGATTGTTGACGCATTGCGATTTGCGAGCCGCCTCGCGAGCGGCCTGCACAGCGGGCAATAGCAACGCGACCAGGATCGCGATGATCGCGATCACCACCAGCAGCTCGATCAGCGTGAAACCGCGAGCTGCGGAACGGCGACTGTTTGTCGCCGGAAGAAATTGAACCGACATGAAAAACTCCTTGCCGAAAATCGCTGTCGGCGGTGGAGGCATACCACACTGCATTCGCGACCTGAAATCGCAAAATGCAGGCGGACTCTCTCAACACCAAACGACCGCGAGAAAACCTGAGTGAGAAATGCGCAGGCCAACACCCGCGACACGAAAGCCGAAAATGGCTCATCAACCACACAACAGTGGCGACTCAGGCCAAGGCAGGAGGGCCGCGAACGGGCGGCAGATCAAACCGAGCGGAAACCGCGACAATTCGCGGTGTTTCCGGCCGAAATTCTAAAACCACGTCGAGCAATGGCAGCTCAACGATGCTGGGTGGCAGCGGATGCTCCAGCAGGAAATGGCACAACGAGCAATCGTCGTGCGAGTGCGGCAGCGTCGGATGCTGGTGCGTCGGAGCCTCTGACTTCGAGGCCGGCTTCGCCTGGTGATGATGCCGACATCCGACATGCGACTCGATCGACTTGGCGTGGGTCGTGCAACTCGAATGCTCGTGTCCCGCATGCTCGTGCGTGTGAACGATCGCCGCCGTGGACGAGACCAACAGCGAACACGCTGCCAACCACGCCACCAAGCATCGTCCCCATCTGTCAAACACGGTTCATCACTCCTCGTGGGGCTCGTTTTCAACGTGCCCGTCATTTTTCATCGGAACGCAACTCGATGGCAGGTTGAAAACCTGCCCCACGGAACGGCGACAGTACGCTGCCGGCCGGGATTCTGTTGGTTGCTCTGAACTCCATCAAGACCTTTCCGGTCTTTTGCGGAATCTTCACGATCACGCTAGCGTGATCGAGTCGCGCGCTGAGAACCACGACTCTCCGATCGCCAGCGACGTCACCGAACCCAACGAGAATGGCCTCACCGATGACTGAACCGCCGACTTCCGGTGCCTCTGTGCCGTCTGCCAACGAGCAAACCTCCCGCGGAACATTGCCTCCCTGGGAAGTGGCCGAGCTTCCTGAACCACTGCCGTTTTCCGTTCGCAATGCGTTCAAGATCATCGGGCCGGGGGCGATCATGCTAGCCGCGTCGATCGGCGGGGGCGAGTGGCTGATCGGGCCGGCGACTGTCATCAAGCATGGACCGGGAGTACTCTGGATTGCGACCGTCGCCATCGTGTTGCAGTTGATCTTCAACCTCGAAGGGATTCGCTACACGCTCTACACCGGCGAACCAGCGCTCTCCGGGATCATGCGGCTGAAACCGGGTTGCCGGTTTTGGGGCGGAGCGTATGTGCTGCTCACGGCGATGCAGCTTGGCGTTCCCGCGCTCGCGCCGGCAACAGCGGTGACGGTGTTCGGCATGATGCTTGACCGCGTGCCGGTGGAAGCTCCGACGGATCAAGAGATCCGCGACGTCGAAAAGTCCGGTGATGCTGCAGCGTCCGCGAAGCTGCAACAAGAGCGTGAACGTGCGGCTTCGGATCGCGGCACGTTGCTCAAGATCACCTACGGCATCATCGCCATCACGCTGGTGATCCTGATGTTCGGCGGGACGATCGAGCGGATGTTGGAAATCGCCTCGTGGTTCATGATCGCGTACATCTTCATCTTCCTGATCGCGGTCAATCTGTGGTTCGTACCTGGGTCCATTTGGCTGAGCACGCTGGCGGGGTTCTTCGAGTTCGGCAACTGGCCGACTGGCGTCGAGCCGTTGCTTATGGCGACGTTCTTCGCGACGGCCGGCTCTGGCGGTATCGGGAACCTGACGATCTCGAATTGGATTCGTGACAAAGGCTTCGGCATGGGTGCGGTCGTCGGCGCGATCCCCAGCGTGGTCGGAGGCAAAGAGGTCCGGCTGTCGCACGTCGGCAAAGTGTTCGCGATCACGACGGACAACATGCGGCGCTGGCGACTCTGGTGGCGTTATGTCGTGCTCGATCAGGTTTGGCTGTGGGCGTTGGGCTGCTTCTGCGGCATGTTTCTGAACGTGAACCTCGCACGCGCCATCATCCCGCACGGGACCGATCTCTCGAAAGTCGGAGCCGGCGCGTTTCAGGCTCAGTACATGGCCGACAATTTCTGGCGTGGGCTGTGGATTTTGGGATTGCTCAACGGCTTTTGGATTTTATTTTCGACGCAGCTTGGCAACACCGACGTGCTGGTCCGCACGCTGACCGACACGCTGTGGACCGCCAGCTCGCGAGTCCGCCGTTGGCGCGACGGTTCGATCGCGAAGGTCTACTACTCGCTGCTGCTGGTCTTCTCGGCGTGGGGTTTGTTCGCGGTACATCTGGGAAGTGCGATGACGCTGTTCAAGTACCTCGGCACGATGGCGGGAGTGGTCATGTCGATTGCGGGCGTGCAGCTTTATCTGGTCAACACGCGGCTGCTGCCTCGCGAACTGCAACCGAGCTGGTGGCGCAAAGCCGCGCTGCTGATCTGCTCGCTGTCCTACGGGGCGATGTCGCTGGTCGCCGGCTACGACATCGTGAGCAAATGGTTCGCGTGAGGCGATCTTGATGCCGTAGTCACGTTCGCCAGAACGTGGTTACGGCCGATCGTTTTTTGAGACCGCTTCACGACGTGCGGCCAGTTGAGTTCATCCATCCCAGCAACTGCGTCTGCAACCAATCGCGTGAGCCGTTGCTGGTGGCGAGGTAGCCGAGATGTCCGCCTCCCTCGGCGATGTGCAACTGTACGTTCGGCGGAAGAGTCAGCCGCTCAAACGACGCGATGGGAATCAACGGGTCGTTGCGGGACGTCAGGATCAATGTCGGGACTCGGATCGCCGACAGGAATTGTTCCGAGCTGCATTGTTCGTAGTAATCCTCCGCGTCGCGAAATCCGGAACGTGGGGCGGTGAATTGGTCGTCGAACTCGACCAGCCGGCGCGGGGTGCGAGCGAACGTCGGCGGCACAAAGTCCGAGCGGCGCTGTTGGAGTTCTCGCAAACGTTGCAACAACTGCTTCACGAAGTAGGCGTCGTAATGCCGCTGCGGCCAGCGAGCCAAGCCGTAGGTGCAACGAGCCAAGTCGATCGGCGGATTGATCGCCGCCGCTCGGACAATTTCGAGCGGCACGCGATCCGGAGCCTCGCCCAGCAATTTCAAAACGATGTTGCCTCCCAGCGAGAAACCGAACAGCGAGATCGGCGAGCCAGGACACCACGCAATGATCGCTCGCAAGACTGCAAGCAGATCGTCCGAGCAACCGGCGTTGTACGGCTTGATCGCCAATCCAAAGCCGGCTCCGCAACCACGCAGGTCCATGCGAAAGCTTCGGACACCGCTCGCGTTGAGCATCGCCGCCGTCCGCACCAAGTACGAACTGCGATGACATCCGGCCAAACCGTGCAGCATCACGGCGATCGGCCCGGCACTCGGCCAGTCCGGCGGACAATCGTCGTGAACGACCAGAGTGTCGCTGTCGGGCAGAGGGATGCGGCGGACGACAGATCGTTCGTCGGGCAAGCGACCAGGAAAAAAAACTCCGGCGAGCGTTTGGCGATGACCTCCCGCCAAGGCCCAGTGAGATCGAAACGGCGGAATCGTGATCGGCGGCATGAGGCGGGTATTCGAGCGAGTCCGCGTTTCAAGTGCCACGCGACTGGAAGATGTTTCAACATGGAAAAAGTATGCTGGCAAATTAGCACGACGCGCGAGCGAGTGATCGTTCTGATGCAACCACTCGCTCGCGCGTCGTGCTGGTGTCGCACGGTTGTCTTCCGATAGAGTCCCGCGCCGCTGATGAAGCGGCGATTTGAACTGTTGAGGAGCGACGATGCGCGCGACGAAGGTGCTGTTCTGGCTGGCTCAATTGGCCGGCGTGGCCGCGACGATCTGGCTGCTATGGGGATCCGAGATTCCGCTGGGCGTGCCGTCGGACAATTGGGTTTGGGATCGCATCACGTTCAGTGATGCCGAATTCAAAACCATGTCGCTCGGCTGGGTGATCGCCGGGGGCGCGACGGTCGTGTACTTGATCTTCTGCTCGTTCGCTGATCGCCGAGTGCTCGAAGCGAATCGCTGGGAGATGACCGGCTGGCTCGCGGCGCTGGTGGTCGTCGGGGCCGTGTGGCACGGCGTCGTTCAAGAGTGCCCCCCCGACCCGAATGCTCTCAGCAAGACCGGCTGCGTGCTGTGGCTGCGCGGGTTTCAGGATTACTACCTCGAAGCGAAAACGCGTGCGGCTCAGGAGCCGGACTATCTGGCCAAGTATGCCGATCGGATGCGTGAGGGGGACGTGTTGCACTTCGGAACGCATCCTCCGGGATTCATTCAGCTCAACAAGGCGGTTCAGGGAATCGTCCGCCGCTCACCGAAGCTACAGGGCTGGCTGCTCGAGTATCAGCCGGAGTCCGTGCGTGCTGGGTTGGATATGGTTGAGAAGATCTCGGCTGGCAAGGGGGCTCCGCTGACCGATGTGGACCGAGCGGCGTTGTGGCTGATGGGACTGCTGACCGCGCTGGCGGCGATGTGTACCGTCGTGCCGCTGTTCTGTCTGGTACGCCGGACGTGCGGACGCGAGACCGCTTGGCGGATCGTTTGCTTTTGGCCGTTGATTCCTGCGTTGGCCGTGTTTCATCCGGTCTCGGATTTGTGGCTGCCGTTTTTCGGAACGCTGTTTCTGGCGGTATGGGGCCGAGCGTGGTCGCGCCGTTCATGGCCGAACGGATTGCTGGCTGGCATCGTGATGTCGATCGGAATGCGGTTGAGCCTCGCGATGTTGCCGGTCGCATTCCTTGCCGCGTGCTGGACGTTGGCCGACTGTCTGTTCGGCGAGTCGCCCGACCCGCTCACAACACGGCTCAAGCAACTGGTGGCTTGTGTTGCGGCGGCGCTCGGCAGTTTCGCCGTTCAAATCGGACTGGCCTACTGGACGTCGTCGCTCGACCTGCCGGCCGTGTGGTTGCAGAACCTTCGCAATCACGCCGGCTTCTACGAGCAGTACTCGCGGACGTACTCGGCGTGGCTGTTGGTCAACCCGATCGAACTGGCGCTGGCGATCGGCACTCCGGTGTTTCTGTTCGCGGTGACGAATTGGTTGACGAGCACCAAAGGCTGCCTGCGTTCCGGCCGTTCTTTGGCGAGCTTTCAACTGTGGTGTCTGGTGACGTTGCTCGTCCTGTGGCTGAGCGGCAAGAGCTCCGGCGAGGCGGCGCGGCTCTGGATCTTCCTGATGCCCTGGCTGCTGTGGGTCTGCGGGCGCGAGCCGGAAATCAGTGCCAAGATCGTCAACGGCCCCGGGCAAACGCTGCCCGAATACGCCGGCACACCGTCTCACGGTTGGCTGCTACTGTTGCTGCTGCAAGCGATCGTCTGCACCGCCACCGTCAGCCGAGTCGATGGCTTTCACTTCCGAACGCTCGTGCCGATTCCAGAGTCGGCGCAGAAGGCGGAGTGAGTCAACGCAGCGTCACCGTGCCGTCTCCAACTTGCCGCGATAGAACTCCAACGCCTCACGGTACTCGGCCAGTTCGGCGTCGCTGAGCACCTCTTTGTTGCGAGCGATTTCTTCTTCGCAACGCTGGATCAAGTAGCGGACCTGATCGCGGCGCGGTTGCACCGATCTCTTCGGAACATCGAAATAAAGCGGTGCTGTGTGTGCAAAACGCACACGGCCGTTGGGAAGCTGCTCAAAACATCGAACCGCAACCCATTGCGATTGGTTGCCCGCGATTGTCCAGTCGAGTCTGTGAGCACTCAAGTATGGCTCGGTCAACGGAATCGAATGCCAAACCTCGCCGTCCTTGATCTGCTCGATCTTGACGAGCGGGTATTGGGACGAAATGCGAAAGCTGATTCCCAGTTCGTGGTTCGAGCCAACCCGTTCCGATTGGAATTCAATCATCGGTCCCGTCGTCACGAAGCTGCGTCCTTCATTGAGCCGCTTCTGCCAGAGTTCGGGTGTGAGTTTTTCGTTGCCGAGAT
Source organism: Planctomycetota bacterium (assembly GCA_003669125.1). Classification (GTDB taxonomy): domain Bacteria; phylum Planctomycetota; class Planctomycetia; order Planctomycetales; family Planctomycetaceae; genus SXKJ01. The sequence goes on along the minus strand of QWQF01000132.1, from coordinate 15,462 downwards.
CGACGTAGACTCGGCTGAAGCCAGCCGGGACGGGATGCACGCCATTCGCTGTGCCCGCAGTTGGGCGCATACGCAGGCCGCAGTTGAGCATCGCGTAGTACTGCTCCCAGCCGAAGTGCAGCCAGCCGAGTTCGGTGAAGCCGTCTTTGTCGGTCTCGATGCGCGGGTTGTCGCGCCAGTTGTTTTCGATGGTCCACGACTTGAAGGCGAACTCGGTGCGCCAGATGTGATTGTTGGACAGCGGGTACAGGTCCGCCTTCATCACCGGCGCGATGATCGGCGTCCAGGCCCACGAGTGCTTTTCGAGATCGAGCAGCCCGCCTTGCCGGTGAGCCTCTTCGGCCACGGCCTTGAGTGGCGGGATGCCGAGCTTGAGCGGCCCCTTCTGGCCGAGAATCAGCACCGCACCGAGCGTATGCCGCTTCGGACCGACCGAGAAGATTTCGTACTCGGTGTTGAACGGCACGATGGCGTGCGTCGGATCGGCGAAGATCGGAGCAGTCGGGATCGGCTGCGGATCGACGCGGCCTTTCTCCGGCAGCGTGTGCGTCACAGTGACCCACTGCGACATCGGATAAACGACGTTGAGGTCTTCGGCCAACGCGACGTTCGACAACTCTGAGATCGCTCGATGGACGTGCGTGTCGCCGGAATACCAGCCCCGCTCGGCCATGTTGATCCAACGCCGCAGTTCGATCTTCACGTCGAGCGACTGCGTGCCGACTTCGACCTCTTTCGTCGCGGTCAGATACTCCTTGCCGCGTTCAACGGTCAGCGAGTATTTGCCCGGAGGCAATTCGGCGACGAACGGATGCGCCGACAGCGTCGTGTGTTTCTCGACACTTTTTTGGTCGCGTGCCTTGTCGTAAACCAGTGCCGAGCCTTTCGCATCGGCCGACTTCGCGAAGAACCATTTCGTTCCGTCCGCCGACTGGATGTAAAGCCGAGCCGGCAGCAGTTGTCCAGATTCGGCATCGCGAATCTCACCTCGCAATGGAACGGCGGACGGTTCCGCTGAGAAGGTGCGGCCGAGCAAGCAGACAAAGATCAGCACAGCGAACCGATGACGCAACGACATGAGCAACTCCTTGGCGATTCAGGATGCGTTGGCTCGATACCACTCGAAAGCGATGCGGAACGGCGGCGAGAATTGTTCCGGTGTCCGCGCGAGCCACTCGGCGATCTCGGCCAATTCGTAGAACGCACCGCCCGCGATCTCGATGGGATCAAATTGCGGCGGCGCGTCGGTCACGGTGCGGTACAAAACGGTGAATTCGTTGGCCGTCTCTGGCCCAGCGGGAAATTTCGCAAGCCGTTCGATCGGCGAGGTCAATCCGAGTTCCTCCTGCATCTCGCGCGGAGCGGTCTCGTCATAATCTTCGCCGGCCGAGACATGTCCCGATGCCGACGACGTGTAACATAGCGGATACTCGTCCTTCGTCGCCGATCGCTGCTGCAACAACAATCGCCCTCGTGAATCGAAGACGAAGATCGAGACGGCGCGGTGAAACAGCTTGCGGCGATGCACCTCAAATCGAGCCATCTGGCCGATCACGCGGTCTTGGTCATCCACGATGTCGAAGAGTTCTTCAGGCATGTTCTTCGATCTGGTTGGGAGGGCGAGGCCCCCGCCAAGCCGGAATAGCGATCGTGTCCGGCGACAGAGGCGGCTCGGCGCGAGCCTCGCCCTCCCCTCGTCACAGGACTTGTTCCACCACGTCGGAGTCCACATAGATCGGCAGGTGCGGATCGTAGTGGACCGCCAAGGCGATCGCGTCGCTGGGACGGCTGTCGATTTCGATCACGTCGCCGGCGCGATGCACTCGGATTTTGGCGAAGTAGGTGTGCTCGCGCAGATCGCTGATCACCACGTCTTGAGCGTCACCGCCGAGGGCTTCGATCGTCGCCTTCAGCAAGTCGTGAGTCAGCGGGCGTTGCGGATATTCCTTTTTGATGCGGCGGTCGATGCTGGTCGCCTCGAACAGGCCGATCAGAATCGGAAACATCCGCTCGCCGTCAACCTCGCGCAGGTAGATCACCTGCTGATCGTTGAGTTCGCTGATGATGATGCGGGCAAGTTCCATCGGCACGAGCACGGGACACCTCTTGCGGTTGATTGGCCGGTCAGTCAGGCGGGATTGTAGAGCTTTTGGCCGAACGATGCGCGAGTCACCCGGGGAGTTGCAGAACCGGGCAACCGGTTTGCCGCCTGATTGCCCGACTTCGGCGCTACCGCTAGAGTTTGCCTTCAAACACTAACCCGACGCGTCAGCGAGGGCGAACGCTTCTGTTGCGTTAGTGGGAATTGAAGTCAGTGAGCATTCGCCCTCGCTCACACTTCGGGTTAGAAAAACAGGAGTTTGGGTGGCTCATGAGCGACGACGTCAAGGCGGCAGAGACGGCAACACGAGAATCCATCGAGAAACTCAGCCAAGGCTATCGGAAAATTCGCGAGCAAATGTCGCAGGTCATTGTCGGACAGAACGACGTCATCGACCAATTGCTCATCGCCCTGTTTAGCCGTGGACACTGTTTGCTCGAAGGTGTGCCGGGCCTCGCCAAGACGTTGATGATCAGCACGCTCGCTCGCTGCCTGTCGATGTCGTTCGCCCGCATCCAATTCACTCCCGACTTGATGCCCGCCGACATCACCGGCACCGAAGTTTTGCAAGAAAACAAAAGCACCGGCCAGCGCGAGTTTCGCTTCATCAACGGCCCGCTGTTTCACAACGTCATCTTGGCCGACGAAATCAACCGCACGCCGCCGAAGACTCAGGCCGCGCTGCTGGAAGCCATGCAGGAACGGCAAGTCACCGTCGGACAAACGCGGCACATTCTGCCCGATCCGTTTTTCGTGCTTGCCACGCAAAACCCCATCGAGCAAGAAGGGACGTACGCTCTGCCGGAAGCTCAGCAGGACCGGTTCATGTTCAAAGTCCACGTCGGCTATCCGAACTTCGCCGAAGAAAAGCAAATCGCGAAGCAAACGACCGGTGTCCACAACGACGCCGTCGAAGCGGTCCTCGACGACGACGACATCATCGAACTGCAACGCATCGTCCGCCAAGTGCCGGTGACCGATCATGTCGTTGAATACGCTCTCGCCATCGCTCGCCAAACGCGAGTCCGCCAGCCCGGCACTCCCGACTTCATCAACGACTGGCTGAGCTGGGGAGCCGGCCCGCGTGCCGTCCAATGTTTGCTGCTCGGTGGCAAGACGCGAGCGTTGCTCAACGGCCGCACGCACGTCAGCACCGACGACATCATCGAGATGGCCAAGCCAGTCCTGCGGCACCGCATCGTGCTCAACTTCGCCGCGGAATCCGAAGGGATCACCCCCGATCACGTCATCGACAAGCTGATCGAATCGACCCCGGCCAAAGAAGGCGAACTCTCCCGCGACCCTCGCTTCCAAAAAATCTTCGCGGCGTAGCAACAATCATTCTCCATCGTCGAAGGCCGAGTCGTGCCCACGACCTCTCACAAACATTTGCGTCCGGAAGTCATCTCGCGAGTCGCTCGTTTGGAAATCCAGGCGCGGCAGATCGTCGAAGGCTTTTTGTCCGGCGGGCATCGCAGTCCGTACTTCGGGCAGTCGGTCGAATTCGTGCAGCATCGCGAGTACGTCCCTGGTGACGACGTGCGGCGCATCGACTGGAAGGTCTGGTCGAAGACCGACAAGGTTTATGTGAAGCTCTACGAGGAAGACACGAACCTGCGGACGACACTGATCGTGGACCTCAGCGAGTCGATGCGGTTTGGCAGCGGAGCGGGACGCTCGCCGCACGGGCTGGCGACGAAGTACGACTACGCCTGTACGACGGCCGCGACGCTGGCCTATTTGCTGCTGAGGCAACAGGACTCGGTCGGGCTGGTCGCATTCGATGAGGCCATCCGCACGCAAATCCCGCCGCACAGCAAACGGACGCACCTCAACGACATCTTGCTGGCCCTCGAAGCTGAGGAACCAAAACAGAAGACGGACATTTTTGACGTGCTCCGCCATGTCGCCGAGGCTCAAGGTCGCCGAGGCATGATCGTGTTGATCTCCGATCTGCTCGTGCCACGTCCCGGTTTGTTCAAGGGATTGAAACTGCTCCGCCACCGAGGCCATGACGTGCTCGTGTTTCATGTGCTCGACGACGAGGAACTCGACTTCAACTTCACTGGCACGACGAAGTTCGAGGGGATGGAAGAACTCGGCGATGTGTTGTGCGATCCGCGCTCGCTGCGTGAAGGCTATCTCGCCGCGATGCAGTCGTACTTGGATGAACTCCGCCGCTTCTGTGCCCAGCAAACCATCGACTACCGCACGATCCGCACCAGCGAGCACATCGACGCCGTCCTGCTGGCCTACATGCACCACCGCATCGGGATGGTCCGGCACTGAGTGATTTGAGAGCGGACTTGTGCAGCTTTTTGAAACGCAGAGTCGGCAAAGGTTCCCCCGCAATCTCTGCGGGCTTCAACTCTGCGTTCTCTGCGTTTCAAATCCGAAGCCTCGCGTGTTCCTCCCCAGGCCAGCGTCTCGATATCATCTCCGGCCGCGGATTCTGGCCGCGAGAAACATCCTTCAGGCGACCCGTGGAATTGAACGATCATGCGCACGATCTCATTGCGAGTGTGGATTTTGTTTGGCGTTCTGGCCTCAGCGACGGTGATGGCCGACGGCGCCAAACCGACAGGCCCGGATTTCAACACGCAGGTGGCTCCGATCTTCAAGAAGTACTGCAACGGCTGCCACAACGCCGACGAGAAAGAAGGCGGTCTAATCCTGGAGTCGTTTGACGCGGCGCTGAAAGGTGGCAAGCGCGGGGCTGTCATCGTTCCCAGCAAGAGCGACCTCAGCCGGTTGGTGCTCAGCATTGAAAAGAAGATCAAACCGGTGATGCCGCCGGAGGGAAATGAGGGACCGAAGGCTGACGAGATCGCAATTCTCAAGGCGTGGATCGACGCCGGGGCGAAAGGGCCGAGCGGAAAAGCTCCCGATCCGACATTGCTCGTCACGCCGAAGATTGCGACCAAGGGGCAGGTGCGGCAACCGATTCAGGCGATCGCTTGGTCGCGCGATGGACAGCATGTGGCAGTGGCTCGGCAAGGTGGCGTGGACGCGTTTTCTGGAAATGCGGCCCTCACCCTAGCCCTCTCCCCAAGAGAGAGGGGACCGGACAAGTCCGTTCAACCGTTGTCTGGTTTGCGTGGCGTGATGAACGATGTCGGCTTCTCGGCGGACGCGAGCATGGTTTTCGTCGCGGCGGGTGAACCGGGAGTCTTCGGCGAAGTGCGACTCTTCAAGACGTCCGACGGTTCGCTGATCCGAACGATTCAAGGACATCGCGACGCGATCTACGCGGCGGAATTGAGTCCTGACGGCAAGCTGCTCGCGACGGGGAGCTATGACCAGAAGGTCAAGCTCTGGAACGTCGAGACCGGCGCGGAGGTGCGGACGCTGCACGGTCACAACGACGCGGTGTACGACATTGCGTTTCATCCGAACGGCCAGATTCTGGCGAGTGCATCCGGCGACCGAACGGTGAAGTTGTGGAACGTCACAACCGGAGAACGGCTCGACACGCTCAATCAACCAGAGAAAGAACAGTACGCGGTTGCGTTCAGTCTCGACGGCAAGCGGATCGTGGCGGGGGGCGTCGACAAGCGGATTCGCGTTTGGGACATCACGGCCGGAGGCAAAGAAGGGACGAACCCGATCGCCTTCGCGCGGTACGCTCACGAAGGGGGCATTCTCAAGCTCGTCTTCTCGCCGGATGGAAAGACGTTGGTCTCGTCGGCCGAGGATCGGCGCATCAAGTTGTGGGAGACGCAGTCGTTCACGCAACTCAAGGTTTTGGAGACGCAGCCCGATTGGCCGCAGGCATTGGCGATCGCGCCGGACAGTTCGACGCTGCTGATCGGCCGCTTGGATGGATCGTTGCAGTCGTACCCGATCGCGAACGCCGGCGCAGGACTCGTCACCTCGACGCCGCTGACGGGCGATCCAATTCCGCCGCTCGGCAGCGAGTCGGCCCCGATGCAGACCGTTGACGAAGTCGAACCGAACGATGCGTTCGCTCAAGCACAAGCGATCTCGCTGCCAGCGACCGTCAACGGCAAGTTCGCGGCGGCGGGAGATCGCGACCTCTTCCGCTTCGAGGCCAAAGCAGGGCAAGTCTGGATGCTCGAAACGAACGCCGCTCGCAAGGGTTCGCTGGCGGACACAAAGTTGGAAGTGCTCACTCCCGATGGCCGGCCGGTGCAGCGGTTCGTGCTGCAGGCGGTGCGCGAGACGTACAGCGAGTTCCGACCAATCGACTCGAACGGTCCGGACATCCGCCTGAAAAACTGGGAGGAGATGGACCTCAACCAATTCCTGTACATCGGCGGCGAAGTGCTGAAGACGTTCCGGATGCCGCAAGGCCCGGACTCCGGAATGCAGATGTACGCCAACGGCGGCAAACGACTCGACTACTTCGACACCAGCGCGACGATCCATGCGCTCGACGAGGTGTGCTACATCGTCGAACCGTATCCCGTCGGTACGAAATTGATCGACAACGGCTTGCCGATCTTCCCGCTGAATTTCGAAAACGATGACGACGGCGAACGAAAACTCGGCAATGACAGCCGCTTGCGATTCACGGTTCCAGCCGATGGAACGTACCTCGTCAAAGTCATCGACACACGCGGTTTCGGGGGCGACAAACACGAGTACTCGCTGACACTTCGAGCGCCGAAACCCGATTTCACGCCATCACTTGTCGGAGGCAAAGACGCGACGGTCGCCGCCACCAGCGGCACGCGAGTTACTTTTCAAATCGAACGCAGCGACGGCTTTGACGGTGACGTCCGCTTCGATGTCGCGGGACTGCCCGAAGGCTTTTCGATTTCCACGCCGACCGTCATTCAAGCCGGGCACCTGCAAGCCCGCGCGGTCTTGAGCACCTCGCTGGATGCCAAAGAAAAAGCTCCGCCGAAGGAAGCCTGGGCCAACGTGAAGCTCACCGCGACAGCAACCATTCACGGACAAGCCGTCACAAAAGAGGCCGGCACGCTCGGTGAGATCAAGCTGGCCGACAAGCCGAAGTTCGCCGTCTTCCTCAAACCCGACCAACAGCCGCTCAAGGCCGAGGAAAATAAACCCGCTCCACCCGCCGACTCGCCGGCAACACCAGACGGCATTCCGGAACTGGTCATCGCTCCCGGCACGACAATCACCGCGATGCTGCGAATTGAGCGAGCCGACAAGTTCAACAACGAGCAACGCTTCGACATCGACAATCTGCCGCACGGCGTCATCGTGGACAACATCGGACTCAGCGGCGTGATGATTCGGCAGGGAGAGACCGAACGCCAAATCTTCCTCACGGCATCAAGCTGGGTACCGGAATCGACACGTCTGATCTACGGCATCTCACAGCAAGAAGGGAATCAAGCGTCAAAGCCGGTGCGATTGATCGTCCGCAAACCGGGACAGGTCGCGCGAGCCAACGCGAACTAGGAACGTCGCAGAATATCCAGATAGGTCCAGATCGCGGCGGTCGACATCGCGACCAGCGTGTAGACGAACAGCGCCGAAAGCATTTTGCAGATATGTCGGCCGGCCAATTGATCATCGGCGACAAACCCGGCCAACTCGGCCTTGTCGAAAAGTTCTTCGGTGACCGCCGCAGATTCGTGGGCAGGATTGTCGGACATCGAATTGGCTCCGGGTGCGGCGATGATAGAATGCTCGGCGACTGGTCCGTCGGGCAAAGTGCCAAGCTTGAAACGGGCAGGATTCTGAGGAAATCATGGGGATCTGTCGAGTTCACTCGCCAGGATTCTTGGTCAATTCAGTTCGAGTGAGGGATCTGTCATGCCGTTGTACGAATATGTGATCTTGAACGACGATGGCTCCCACGGGGAGACCTTCGAGGTGTTGCAACGCATCGCCGACCCGACGCTGAAAAAACACCCACAGACCGGCCAGAAGGTGCAGCGAATCATGGCCGCTCCAAGCGTCAAGAAAAAATACTCCGGCGGCCCGATTCGGGGCGACATCAGCAACAAGAGCCTCGAACGCCAGGGCTTCACGAAGTACCAGAAGTCGAAAACTGGAACTTACGAAAAAGTCCTCGGCACAGGCCCGGACCTCATCAAGCGAGATGCCGAATAACCGGAGGAGCGATGACAATGCTCAGGCCGACTCGATCCGCGTGGTCGTTGTTGATCACGGCGACCGCATGTTTGTTGGCGATTGATTCACCGCTGGTTGTCGCTGCCGACGCAGTCGATTACGCGAAACAAATTAAACCGATCTTGGCCGCGCGGTGTTTTCGTTGTCACGGAGCGACGAAGCAAGAAGGCCGCTTGCGATTGGACACAGCCGCCGCCATCCGAGTTGGCGGCGAGAACGGAACCGCAATCGTCCCCGGTAAATCCGCGGCGAGTTTGCTGCTCAAGCGTGTTCGAGCCGTCGATGACTCCGAACGAATGCCGCCCGAAGGGGATCGACTCCCGGCGGAACAGATTGAGCTTCTGCAACGCTGGATTGAATCCGGTGCCGCAGCCCCTGCCGACGAAGTTCCTCAGAAAGATCCGAAGGCTCACTGGGCGTTTCAAACGCCTCGCCGATCGACCGTTCCGAAGAACGACGCTGCGAGAGCGGGAGCGAATCCGATTGACCAGTTCCTCTCGTCAACGAGAACTGCGAAAGGGCTCGTCGCGTTGCCCGTCGCGTCGAAGGGGACTCTGCTGCGGCGTGTCTTCGTCGATTTGATTGGCATCCCACCCACAGCCGATGAGTTGCGCGAGTTTGTCGCAGATGATTCTTCCGACGCGTACGAAAAAATTGTCGATCGTTTACTGACCGATTCCCGATACGGCGAGCGTTGGGCTCGGCATTGGATGGACGTCTGGCGGTACAGCGATTGGGACGGGTACGCCGCCGAGGTTCGCGAGAGCAAGCCACACATCTGGCGCTGGCGGGACTGGATTGTCGAATCGCTCAACACCGGCAAGCCGTATGACCGCATGCTGGTCGAGATGTTGGCCGCGGATGAAGTCGCGCCGGACGATCCCGACGCACTGCGAGCGACCGGATTCCTCGTGCGGCATTGGTTCCGATTCAATCGAAACGTCTGGCTCGACAACGCCGTCGAGCACACCGGCAAGGCGTTTCTCGGCCTGACGTTCAATTGCGCGAAGTGCCACGATCACATGTACGACCCGCTCTCGCAGTCGGAGTATTTTCAACTCCGAGCGTTCTTCGAACCGTACGACGTCCGCACGGATCGCCTGCCGGGTGAGCCGGATCGCGACAAGCTCGGCCTCGTTCGAGCGTTCGATGCGAACGCGGCTCAGCCGACGTTCTTGTTCGTGCGCGGCGACGAAGCTCAGCCGGTCAATGACAAACCGCTCCCCCCTGCTCTGCCGAGTCTGTTCAACATCCCGACTGACATTCAACCGGTCGCGCTGCCGGCGAAGGCGTACTACCCCGGCCTGCAATCGTTCGTCCAAGAGGAAGAGCGACAGAAGGCTCGCCAGCAATTGGCTCGCGCGGAGCAAGACCTCGCGACGGCACGCACGAAATTGGCTGACGCAGAGAAGCTGGCGACGACGAAACCCGCCGACACACCGACCGTCGATGCACTGCCGACCAACGCCGTGATCGCCGACGATTTCAATGCTGCTCGACCAGAGTTGTGGAACGCGACGAAAGGAAAGTGGGAACATCGCGACGGGCGGTTGACACAGACTGACACGGAAACCGGCATGGGCACGCTCGTCAGCAAGATGCCGCATCCGGCGAACTTCGAGGCCACGTTCCGCTTCAAAACAACTGGCGGCAAGATGTGGAAATCGGTCGGCCTCAGTTTTGATGTGCATGACGAAGCGAATTACCACGGCGTCTATCTCAGCGCGGTGGCCGGCGGACAGAAGCTGCAAATCTCTCACACGTCCGGCGGTCAGACGACTTACCCGAACGACGGCGGATTGGCGTTGCCGATCGAACTCAACCGCGAACTCGAACTGCGAGTCGCCGTCCGCGATCAACTCGCCAACATCAGCGTCAACGGAGCACTCTGTTTGGTGTATCGCTTCCCGACGCCGCGAAAAGCCGGCGGCCCATTGACGCTGTGGACGTACGACGCGACGGCAGAGTTTTCTCGCTGCGTCGTCATTGCACTGCCGGACGACAAGCTGCTGCGTGACAATTCGCCGACTGCCGCCGAACAGCAACAGGCGGTCGCCGCGATCAAGTCTGCTCCCGTCAAACTCGATCCTGAAACGCTGCTCGCTGAATCGCAACAAGCTCTCCGCCAAGCCGGGCGATTGCAACAAGCCGAGCAATCCAACGTTCGTTTCGTCGACGCCGTGATCGCAGCCGACTCGGCCAAGTTCGGAATCACACCGGTCGAGGGCGCGAAACAAAAGGAACTGGCTCAAGCCGCATCGCGTGCGGAACGCGAACATGCACTTGCTCTGGCCGAGGTCCAACTCGGCAACGCCGAGCAAACACTGGCGAAGGCCAAGCTGTCCGCGAAGCCAGGCGATGCGAAAACTCAGAAGGCCGTCACCGATGCGGAGGCCGATCTGACGAAGAAGCAGCAACCTCGTGACGCAGCGACTAAAGCCCTCGAAACGGTCAGCGATCAGTACAAAGGTCTGAGCGAAAACTATCCGACAACCAGCACCGGCCGACGTTCGACGCTCGCACGCTGGATCGCTTCACGCGACAACCCACTGACGGCACGCGTGGCGGTCAATCACATTTGGATGCGACATTTCGGGACGCCGCTGGTCGCCAGCGTGTTTGACTTCGGCATCAACGGCAAAGAGCCGACGCACCCGGAACTCCTCGATTGGCTCGCTGTCGAGTTCATGGATTCTGGGTGGGATCAACGGCATCTGCATCGGCTGATCGTGTTCAGCGACGCCTATCGGCTCACGTCATCGACACCGGAGACGAGCGACCTGACCAAACAGAACTCCGCCATCGACCCAGAGAACCTGACGTTGTGGCGATTCAATTCACGACGACTGGAAGCCGAGGCCGTGCGGGATGCGACTCTGCACGTCGCCGGTTCGTTGGAGCACCAACCGGGCGGCCCCGACCTCGACCCTAATCTCGGCCAGACAAGTGGTCGCCGCAGCTTGTATTTCCGCAGCAGCAAAGAAAAGCGGATGACGTTCACGTCGCTGTTCGACGGTCCGAACGTCTCCGAGTGCTACCGCCGCTCGGCGAGCATCGCTCCGCAACAAGCTCTCGCGATGGCCAACAGCGGACTGACACTCGCTCAGTCGCGACTCGTCGCCGGCAAGCTGGCCGAACGTGTGTTGGCCGACTCGAAACACTCCGACCGAGCTTGGTTGAACTCGTCCCCCGGCCGGAGAGCTTTCGCGTCGCTCGCCTTCGAGCACCTGCTCAATCGTCAGCCGACCGACGCCGAACTCACGGAGTGCGAGACTTTTCTTGGAGAACAATCGCAGTCGCACGCTGAGTCCAGCAAGCTGACTCGATTCAAGACGTCGACGACCAGCGGCGTCCCACCGTCCGCCGATGCGACTCAGAGAGCACGCGAAAATTTGCTTCATGTGCTGTTCAACCATCACGAGTTCGTGACGGTGCGCTAGCCATTTCTCGCGTCTCGCGAAAATTGCTGAAGTCGAATTGACACGATTTTGCGTTTCGGTCTATCAACCGCTCGCTTGCTCCGCCGCACGGCAAAACAAGCGTCCCTTCTGGTGCCTCCCCTCCGCCCATTCCGGGCCACTCCCCTCCTTGAGTCAGATTCTTGCATCCCCTCGTGACGGCATTCGTCCGTCGGAACCCCTGTCTGACTTTCATGGATCACGCCATGCACTCAAGCCCATTCCGCCCCGACTTTTCCACGACGGGAGCAGTCGCTGGCCGACTGTCCGCCACCGCTCGCGTTTTGACGTGCATTTCGCACGCACCGATTCGCGCCGCGCTCGAAAACTCCAGCGGAGCCGGTTTGCCCGCCGAGCCGAATCGCTCGTTGGACCAAGCCACGGCACTACTGCTTCGGGAACCAGCGCCGCTGGTCATCGTCGACGACGCCACGCTGGCCGCCGCCAGCAACACCGACAGCGGCTCGCGACCGATTCGAGATTTCGCGGCCGCCGTTTTGGGCAACAGTGGCTGCACACAACTGATTGTGATCACCGAATCGAGCGACGCGAATTCGCTGCCAATCGGCCTGCGTTCCGAAGAGATCGCCGGACGACTGACCGTACTCAGCGAACAGGAGCTTTCGGGAGCCGCATTGAAGTCGATCATCGCGATGGCGATCCGGCACGCCGATGCACACCAATCACAACGACAAATCACGCGTCCGCAGACTCAGGCACATTCGCTTCGCGAAGTCCTCGGTGGCAGTCCCCGCATGGAAAAGCTGTTCGAGTCGATCGACGCGGCCTCCGCCTGCGACACGCCGATTCTGATCTGTGGCGAAGCCGGCACCGGCACCAGTTTGCTGGCGAATGCAATCCACGACGGCAGCTCGCGAGCGGCTCAGCCGTTCGTCCGAATTCACAGTCGCTCACTGACGCTCGAGCAACTCAATGATTTGCTGTGCGTCGATGTCTCTGATGCCGAAGTCTCCACGTTGCCGCTCGACACACCGACGCGGCCAGCGGGTGGCACGCTGTTTCTCGACGAGTTCGACGAGTTCCCGGTCGCCTTGCAGAAGCCGCTCTGTCGCTTCGTCGCTCGGCAACAGGAACTGGCGGAAGGCTCGCAAGGCCGGCATCGCTCGATCGTCCGCATCATCGCATCGACGCATCAGAATCTGGATCTGCCGACGCGCCAAACGCTCGGACTGGAAATCCTCATTCGTGGACTGAACGCCGAACGGCTGCTCGTGCCGCCGGTTCGCGAACGTCCTGAAGACATCGCGCCGTTGGCTGAGCAATTCTTCATCCGCTGGGCGTTGCAAGAAGATCAACCGCGTCCGCGGCTGACCCGCAACTCACTGGAAGTCCTCAAAGAGCACCTCTGGTCCGGCAACCTCCGCGAGCTGTACACCGTTCTGGGAAACACCGCAGTCGTCGCGAACGGCAACGACATCACGGCTGACATGCTGCAACCGTGGCTCGCGAAAACCGAGACCCCGGACGGCACCGAAGTTCCTCGCATGACGCTCGCCGACATGGAACGGCAACTCATCGAAACCACGTTCACTCGCTGCGGAGGCAACCGCGAGAAGACCGCCTGCTCGCTCGACATCGGCCTCCGCACACTCTCGGGCAAGCTCCGCGAATACGGCTACCCGCCGCGCGGTGGTCCAGGATCAAATCTCAAAGCGGCGTAGGATGGGCACACTTGTCAATCCTCGATTCCGAGACGGGCAAGCGTGCCCGTCTCACCAAATGGCTGTCACGGACGACGGCTTCACCCGACCAGCCCGCAGGGCACCGCGTTCATGGATGAATTGCGACGACATGCGGCCCCACTCGTTGATCGTTGGCAGCGATTCGCTCGCGGCCAACGCATCGCGATGGTCGCCGTGCTCGTCGCCAGCGCGGTCGGGTTCTTTTTTTTGCTGAGCCGTTCGACCGAAAGCTGGCAACCGATCGCCGATGGTCGTGAGTTCTCCACATCGGAGCTCGCCACCATTCAATCTGCTTGGCGACAAGCCGGCCTCAAATCGTTTCGCCGCGATGCTCGCAAATTGCTCGTGCCGTCAGCGGAAATCGCTCGCTACACCACCGCGCTTCCGAAATCTCAGCGCGACGATGGTGACTCCGGCGACGAACACAGACCGTCGACTACGAAAGCCAACCTCTTCACCAGTCACGAGCAACTCGAACAACTCAAAGATCACGATCTGCGCGACACCCTGCGGCGACACTTGAAGGCCATTCCCGCCATCGCGGACGCCGACGTGATCTGGGCACGCGGCAAAGGTCGCTCCGCTTTTGCGAGCCGCTCCAAAGTGACAGCCACGATCAGCGTTCTGCCGCGAGACGGACACGACCTCACGTCGGAACTCGCACAGTCGCTCCGCACTGCGGTGGCCGGCATGATTTCCGATCTCAGTGCGGACGACATCGTCGTACTCGACCAATCGACTGGCCTCACGATTTCCGACGACTCCGACGTTTTGATCGCCGAACAACGCCGTCGGCAACACGAGCGACTTGCTCGACAACTCGAATCGCGAATCGCTGCCGCCCTCGCACACATCCCCGATGCGACGGTGCATGCCAAGCTCGTCGAAGTGCCTCTCCCGACCAAACGCCACACGACAGCAAAACCGACTTTCGGATCGGCGATCGTCTGGACAACGGAGGCGTCCGACAACTTCGTCGAGTTCTCGCCGCTCATCATCGCAGACAGCGACATTCCGTCGAATTCGGCTGACGCCGCCACCTCCTGCACATGGCACGTCGCCGTTCAAATCCCACAAGCCTCTTTCGATGCTCACGTCGCTCAACAATTACTGACCGCCGAACATCGCACGACAAACCCCGATGATCTCTGCGACGCCGAGTACGCTCAACTGCGACTCCTGGTGCGGAACCTGCTCCCGCCCGACGCGACGCTTGCCGAATTGTCGATCATTCCAGGCACTGTCACCGCATCGGCGACTCCAGCAACCGTTCCGTTCGCCGCTTGGCCGCACATCGTGTGTGGATTGCTCGCCGTGCTGTGCCTCACGATGACCGCCCGCAGCTGGAGACCGGACGACGTCACGCCCCAGGCCAGTCGTTCCTCGGACCTGTCCTCGCCAAACGTCGAATCTCTCGGAGAACTCGTGCTTGCGGCTCGCTCGACTGACGAAGACCAAGTCCGCATTGAACCACCAAATCCGATCGAATCGCTCACTGATCTCGCGCGGCTGCAACAGCTCGATCCGCAAACTCTCGCCGATGCGCTGCGGCACGAACGTCCACAAGCGATTGCCGTCTTGCTGACTCGATTTTCGACACGGCTCGCCTCCGCTTGCTTGTCGAGATTCGCGGCGTCGTTACAGACCGACGTGATCCGTCGCCTCAAGTCGCTCGGCGAAGTTCCTGAAGAACTCGTCGCGGAAATCGCACGCGCCGTCTGCGAACGGATGACTCCCGCCGCCGAGCCGATCGCGCACGAACCGATCAATCGCATCGCCCACCTGCTGCCCGAGACTCCGACGCAGAGGGCCTTCGCATGACCACCGCCACACGCATCCTCAAAGCCGATCCTCGCAACAACTCCGCGAGTCGAGTCCGACTGGCCGACTTATCCGAGCCGATCGATTCACGTTTCGACTCCTCCTCATTCGAGCAGTTAACGCTGCCGATCGGACTGTCGCCGCGTTGTGAACCACACGCGGATTCTCGACTGAATTCCACGCTTGCCGCGCTGCAGTTCGCCGCCGATCAACTGCACGCCCAACGAGACCATTGGCTCGATCAGAGTCAGCACGAGGCCGTCCGACTCGGAGTCGCGATCGCCGAACGACTGCTCCGTCGCACGCT
>QWQF01000249.1 GCA_003669125.1 Planctomycetota bacterium | reverse complement strand
GACGCGATCGACGCGGGCGACGGCAACGACATCGTCAACGGAGCAGCCGGTAACGATACCCTGGTTGGCGGCGATGGGGACGACACTCTCCGAGGTGGGTCCGGAAACGATGTGCTCCTCGGCGGCGACGGCGACGACCTGGTCGATGGTCAAGGCGGCACCGACACGGTCGCTGGCAACCAAGGACTCGACTCGATTCTCGATCCATCCGCGGAGATCAACGAAGCCTTCACGCTGAGCAACGAATTGCTGACGATCCTGACAGCGATTTGATCCGAAGGACATGCGCGGGCAGCCCCACGGACTATTTCGCCCCGTACACAACACCCGTTGTCTTCGTCTTGCGGCGATAGACCTTGTCGCCGTTGGTGACGTACAGAAGACTCAAATTGGGTCCGCCGAAGCAGGCATTCGACAGCGACTTCGCAGGCTGCGGCTTGTGAATCACTCCGCCCAAGCGGCCGGTGGGATCGAACATCTGCAAGCCAGCGGCGGTCGTCGCGTACAAACGGCCGTCCTTGTCGATCGTCATGCCGTCCGAGCCGGGCTTGTCTCGCCCCGGTGGCAGCGTGAGCGGGCCGTAATACTTGTCTTTCGCCGAAAGGCTCCCGTCGGCGTTGACTCGGAAGGCCCACAGGTGCGGGATGTCTCCGTCAGTGACCACGAGCGTCGTCTCGTCCCGCCACAGAATAATGCCGTTGGGACGAAAACCACTCGCGACGACTTTCTTCTCGCCAGTCATCGAGACCAGCCAGACTCGTTGATTCGGCGGATCGGTCACAAAGATGCGACCGTCGGAACCGACCACCAGATCGTTGCTGTCGATGTCCTCGGCAATCGTGTGCGGTTGCCCGGCTGAATCGTAGGCGACGATCTTCCGCTCACCGTTGCGGCAGCCATACAGCCGACCATCCGGCCCGAACTTCAAGCCGTTGGTCTTGGCCGTGTTCTCCGCGAAGACGCTCACCTTGCCGTCGAGGGCAATCTTGTGAATGCGGCTGTTCGGGATGTCGGTGAAGAAGACGTTCCCCTCTTTGTCCGCCGCCGGCCCTTCCGTGAAGGCGTGCCCTTCGCTGAGCAACTGCCAGCCTTCACCGTCGATCAACACCTGCGACAACGGCATATCCTGAGCCGTCGCCACCGAGATCATTCCAAACCACACCAACAGAAAAGCTGTGAGCGATCGCATGAGATGCAAACTCCTTGGACTGCGATTGAAAAATTGCAGGAACGACGGTCACTTCTCCGACCGCCACAACCAACGCAGCGATTCCGGCAGGATCGCTCCGCCGTGCTTGCCGTTGTGGCCGCCGTCGCCGAACTCGAACTTGTAGTCGTAGCCTTTGAACTTGAGCGCCGCGGCCATCTCTTGATTCGCCAGAGGCCAATTGCCGTGCAAGTTGTCGAGGTCTCCCGAACCGTCTTGCAAGAAGATCCGCAGCGGCTTGTTCTCCGTCTTGCGAATCACCGCGTGAATCACATGTCCGCCCCGGATGTTCGTGAAGCTGCCGACGTGACTGAGCACCTTGCGGAACTGATCCGGCCGTTCCCACGCGACGGTGAAGGCGCAGATGCCCCCCGAACTGATGCCGCAGATCGCTCGCTGATTCGGATCGTCGGTCAGCTTGAGCGAATGCTCCTTCGCGACCATCGGCAAAATTTCTTCCAGCAAGAACCGAGCGTGCTGATCCCCCAGCGAGTCGTACTCAAAGCTCCGATTGCTGCGACCCTTTTCCCCCGGCTTCGCGGCGGGTACTTCACCAGGATTCAGAAAGATGCCAATCGTCATCGGCATCTGCTTCTTGTGAATCAAGTTGTCGAACACGACCGGCACTCGGAACTGCCCCGTCTTGTTGACGTAGCTGCCGCCGTCCTGAAAGACCATCACCGCCGCCGGCGACGAACCGTCGTACTGAGCCGGGATGTAAACCCAATAATTTCGCACCGTCTCTGGGAAGACGGTACTGGTGTGCTTCCCTTCGATGATCTTCCCCTGCGGGACACCCTCTTGGACCATCGAGTCCGGGCCGAATTGATAATCGTCCGCCGCAAAGATCCATTGCGACACGGGCGCAAACAACACACAAGTGACTGCCAGCAGAATCCAACGCATCGTTTTCATGAACGACTCCTGTTGCCGAGTTTGAGATTTCCTTCCGACGTTCGCAGTGTGACATTCACCGAGTCGAGCAACAACTCGCCTGAACGACCTTCGACGCCGAACTCACGGCTGCCTAAACTCGCCGAAGTAGGTCAGCCTTTCCAGACTGATCCGATCCACGATTGACGTGACAATGCCAATTCGGGGCAGGCTGGAAAGCTTGGCCGACTGGATCTGAAACGGCCAGACAACATGACAGATCAACCCGCGAAGTTTGAACGCCAGGACGCCTTCGGTCCATTGGCCGTCGCGCTGGTGGCTCTGTTGTCGGTCGTGTTGACGCTCGATGCGGCCGGCGACTACCCGAAGCTGTTCGAGGGACCGGGCATCACGATCGACGAATCGTTCAACGTGCAGATGGGGGTGTATCAGTGGAGAGTTCTGCGCCAAGCCCACAACTTTGTCCTACTGTTGCCCGAAAGCGTGGAAGAATTCTTCGGCCCGAAAACAAAATACAACCCAGACCACCCGCCGCTCGGCCGAGTCTGGTTGGGCTTCTGGCATGACGTGGCCGAGTGGTTGTTTCCTCCGAGCGATCATCCGGTGGATGAACATGGCATCCGATTCGTGACGGACTGCGCACGAGTCGGCTCGGCAACGGCCTTCGCGTTGACGATCTTCTTGATCGGCCTGTTCACGACGAAGTGGTACGGCCGAACAGCCGGCATCGTTGCAGCGGTGTCGTTGGTGCTGATGCCGCGAGTGTTCGCTCACGCGCATCTCGCGTCGCTGGAGACGTTCATGAATTTGACGTATTCGGCGACCATCTTGGCGGTCGCGCATTGGTGGCAAGTTCGTCGTTCCGGATTGAGCCGGCCTGAATCACAACCGCCTGAAGGCGGAACGACGAACGTGTCGCTACGCCTCGCCGTACTGACAGGAGTTCTCTTCGGACTCGCGCTGCTCACGAAGATGCAGGCGATCTTGATTCCGCCGGTCGTCGGATTGTGGGCGTTGTGGCATTGGCGAGTCCGCGCGATCAAACCACTGGCAATCTTCGGCATCGTTGGGTTGGTCGTTTTCTTCGTTGGCTGGCCGTGGCTGTGGCTCGATCCGGTAACGCACTTTCATGAGTACTTCGCACGCACGACGAGCCGCGCGGTTTTAAATTGCTACTACCTCGGCCAAGTCTGGGCCGACAAGGAGGTGCCGTGGCATTATCCGTTCGTGATGTTCGCGGTCACGGTGCCGGCCGGGTTGCATTTGCTTGGGTTGCTCGGCGCCTTCAGTCGTCGGTGCGAACCACGTGAGCGACTGTTGCTCGCGGCGACGCTGCTGCCGCTGGTGCTGTTCGCTGTGCCGAGCGTCGCGGTCTACGACGGCGAGCGATTGTTCCTGATCAGCTATCCGATGTGGGCGGTGCTGATCGGTCGCGGAGCGGAAGTCGCATTGAGCCATCTGCGACGGAAATCGGACGCAGGTCCGTGGCGATTCGTTGCCAGCCAGCGATCGCGGGGCATGGCAGTCACCCTGTTTTTGCTGGCTCAGAGTGTCGGCGTGATCCAGATGCACCCGTGCCAATTGAGCTACTACAACCTGCTGGTCGGCGGCTTGTACGGCGCGGATCGTCTGGGCTTTGAGCGAACGTATTGGGGGGACAGCGTGACTCGCAGTGTGTTGAATTCGATGCCGATGACTTCCGAAGCACCGAACGTCGTCGTGTTGCCGGTGCTGCACCACAACCAGTTAGACGACCTCACACGTCAATCGCCGATCCTGAGAAAGAAGCGAGTCCAACTGCGCCCCGACAACGATCAGCAACGTAACGGATCGCCGGATGGCTGGTTGATGTTCTCCCGGAAAGCCGACGTGCCACCTGCCGCTTGGGGTGAGCGAAACAGCGTCGGTGTCTTCCGGCAGAACGTGAAACTCGCCGCATGGCGATCGGCGACGGAAGGCTTGTGACAGCGGTCGTTCCAAGCCAATCTGCGATCCATTTCGCGATTACCGACCGACCGGCGCGAGCGGTTTTGAACCCGAATCGAGAACCTCTTGCTCGAACTCGAAGACAGCTCCATTGGATTGCAAGGCCGGAGCGGACGGCACGCGATGAAGCTCCGTCGGCGGTTTACGACGCAGATTTTTGAACCAATTCTTGTCGTTGAGTGCGGCGGCGATTTGGTCGCGCAGCCGAAGTGCGTCGTTGTCGAGTTGATTGTGACGCAGCGATTCATCGATGTGACGTTGCGCTCGCTCAGCATCACCTTCCTCGAAGTAACGAACGGCTCGTTCGTACTCGACGCGAGCCAGGTTGTGGCGGTTGATCGGCGAGAGATTGTCGCGGAAGTTCTGGTGGCGATGCTCATTCTCGGAGCGCGACAGATCCCCTTCGCACTCGGCATCTGGATCGTGGATGACACCCGGCGTGATGAGCACGATCAGTTCGGTGCGAGTTGTGTCGTTGGATTTGCTCTTGAACAGCTTGCCGACGAACGGCAACGCCCCCAGGCCGGGGATGCGATCTGGCTTTTGGTTCGCTTGCTCTTGGATCAGTCCGCCGATCACGATCGTCGAGCCGTCGCGAATCCTGGCGTTGGGCGTGACTTCGTTTGTGCAAGACTCCAGGCCGATCTCCGCCGGGACCGTCACCGCGATCAAACCGCCCGGTTTCGAGAGCATCGGCGCGATCAACGCTTGCAGATCTTTCACGCTGACGTAGCGCGGCCGATAATCCTTCGACACCGTCTTGCGAGCTGCCTGCTTGAGAGCCTGTGAGTCCGTCGCAGTCCAAACGTAGACGAAGTTTCCTTCGCGTTCGTAAACGTAGCCCAGCGACTTTGTGATCGCGTTGAGGGCTTCCTCGGCGGTGACATTTTGCAGATTGGCCGCGGGAACACGGCCAGCCACACCGCGTCCCACAAGGATGTTCATGCCTGAAAGTTGGCCGAGTTTGGAAATCGCCTGGCTAATGTCCACATCGTCGAAGTCGATGTAGTCGAAGCGGTCCTGGTGCCCCTCGGCCGGCTCGAAGTGCATGATTCCGGGCTTGTTGTCGTCGGTGGATTTGTCTTCGGCGAGAGCTTCCGGCGGCGCGTTTGGCTTCGGAGTGTCCGGCTTCGGTTCCAACAGCTTCGTGGGATCGGCTCCAACTGGCTGAGACTCTTTGAGCTGCTGCAAAAGTTTTTCGAGGTTTTCGAGTTTCTCGGTCTGCTTGCTTTCTTGAATCTGTTGCAGCGTCTCGATGGCCTTCTGAACGTCGTTCGACTTCTGCTCCGATTGCGTTTGGGCCAGTTGGTCAATCTTCTTCTGAAGAGCGATCAACTGCGATTCGACGCGAGCGGAATCTGAGTTCTGAAGGACGTCCGTCGGCCAAAAGACCATCGCTGGCCGGCTGGCGGTTCGAGATCGTGGTTGCGGGATCACGTCCTCCGTGGCCAGATCCAACTCGTCGAGATCATTGACCGCGACGTCTTGAGATTTTTCAACCGGCGACTTCGAAGCGACCGCCGCAAACTCGATGGTGCGACCAGTGACCGGCTCTGTCACTACCTGGTCGATCGGCGTTGAACCCTGCGTGCCGAACACCCACGCAGTGAGCCCTGCCACCAACACGGTGGCGATGCTCAACGCTCGCGAGGCTGTTTTGAGAGGTGTCGTTGCCATGCCGCCGGTCGTCCCTGACTGGGCTTGATTTGGTCCTAGTCTTCCGACTCGTCTCGCGAGCCCTTCAACGTCAACTGCCAACTCTGTGAGCCGTCGGTCAGTGTCACCGACTTGCGGTTCACGGACTCCAACAGCAGTTGTCGGTCATTCCACGAAATGCTCTGTCCCTCGCGGAACAGTTGGTTGTTGATGATCGCGACTCGCCGACTTGGTCCGACAAGCGTGCTCTTCAAGACCAGGCCGTCCAGTTTTTCAATCGGCTTCGGTGCGGGCGGATCGGCGAGAACATCGTCGGCGATCAACACCGGCAATGGCAGCAAATCCTCGTTGAGACCGACGGGCTTCTGCGGCATCTCTTCGGCACTGGCCGGTTGCAACAGCGGCTGTTCGTGAAGCGGTTTGAGCAGGGCCTTGGTATCGATGCACGTCGGCGGCATCGCGGAGGTGGCGCCGCTCGAAAACGCCTTCAGCAACGGCGGCACCCAGAAGAACAAGCCAACCAGCAACAACAACGCGAGCACGGCCGTCTTGCTGGCACTGGCTTTCATGTCGCGAACAAGTTGCTTGGAAATCGACGAGAGGTCCATGGCGTGTGCGTCGGCACGGGCGACTGGCCTGTGCCCTTCGAGGTCGGGCGGTGGAACCGTTGGTCAAAACAAAAGGTGTCGAGACAGGCGAGTGCCTGCTTCTATTTCAAAGGATCATCGGCTTGAGTCTGAGTCAGGCTGTCGCCCTTTTCGGAAAAACCGACAAAGCTTGCCCGCTTTACGAAGACCGAGAAGGCAAGTCCGCCTTCAGCGTTTCGCTGGCTTGCTCAGACTCACCCTTCAATTTCAGCCGTTCGACCGCGAAGAGGGTCGGCTGCGATTCGAGTCCGTGCAGAGATTGTGCGATGCGGCGGAAGTCGCCGGAGGTCGTCGCGAGTCGACAACAATCCCTGAGCCAACGCCGTCAATCTAAGACGCTGCGCCGATCCTGCCACTTGAACGAGCGTGGCGAACCGCGGACCAAGATGCAGGCCGATGGCCGGACTACGGGAATTCAAAATGGGAACTTCATGTCCCAAACAAAAGTCGCGTTGAAAATCAGCGACAGTCATCCGCCCATTGACACGCTTAATCGTTCCAGCCGTGCGCGTCACGGACCTTGATCATCGCGCCGAGGATCGTGTTCCAGGTCTGCGGGTTCTCCAGGGTCGAGTTCGAAAACATGCAGCCGTCCCAGCAGAGATGCCGGATGCCGCGATCCTTCGCACCCTTCAGCCAGTATCCGGCCGTCGCCGTGATGTCGAGCTTCCCGTTCGGGTCGTCCGCTCGGCAGTGACGTCCGGTCTTGTCGTGCGAGCCGGAGCCATGCACCGTGCCGTCGTTCTGAGCCACATGGAAGTCGATCGTCCACGGCCGCAGCGCGTCGGTCAGCTTCGTGTACGCCGCATCGAACTCGGCCTGCGTGTAACCTTCTTTGAGCAACGCGTGCTCCGGAGCGTTGTAGCCCATCAGATACAAATACGTGTGAGCTTGATCGGCTTGGAAGCCAACGGTGCCGGGCATATCGGTCTGTTCGAGCAGATCGACCATGTTCTTCCACGAGTGCATCCCGCCCCAGCAGATTTCCCCTTCGGCCGCGAGCCGCTCGCCATGCGCCGCAGCCACGATGCCCGCCTCACGGAATGTCGAGGCAATTTTCTTCGTGTTGCCGACCGGATCTTCCAGCCAGTGGCTCGGCCCATCGGCCGCGTCGATGCGAATGATTCCGTACTTCCGCACGCCATGCTTGTTGAAGATGGCCGCGATCCGACATGCCTTCTTCACCGCCAGCACGAACTTCGCTCGCTGTTCCGGCCCACCCATCGCGCTGTCGCCGACCGTCCCCGGCCAGACCGGAGCCACCACCGATCCGACCGCCAAGCCCTTCGACGCGATCTTGTCCGCAATCCGCTTGATGTCATCGTCTTTCAAGTCGATGCCAATGTGCGGATCGAACAGAAACAAATCGACTCCGTCAAACTTCTGACCGTTGACGTTCGCCTGGGTCGTCAGCTCCAACATCCGATCGAGACTGATGAAAGGCTCCGCCCCCGGCGACCCCTTGCCCACGATGCCGGGCCACATGGCGTTGTGCAGTTTCGGAAATGCGTTGCTCATTGTTGATCCTTCACGAATTCAATTTAGGAGCGGAAAAGAAGTCGGAATCGATGACGGTTAGATAGCGATTTGAAACTCGATCCGCGAGTCTGCGACAGGTCGCGATGTGAATCCAGAGCCGCTTGGAGACAGTTTTTGAAACGCAGACTTCGCCGAGGAAAACTCCGAGTTCACGGAGATTGGTCGGCAGTCTCCGTGTTCCTCTCAGCGGCCTCTGTGTTTCAAAAAAACCATTTCCCTTCGACTTCCGATGACAGACAACTCCAAACCCGATTGAATACCGCTCGCAAAATCCTGTCCGTGAGGTTTCCGTGCCGAATCATCGCTCTGTGCTCATCTGCGAAGATGAAGACGTCATCCGCCGTTCGCTGGCCGAATTGTTGGCCAGTGAGGGCTATGTCGTGTCGCCCGCCGACAAAATGGCCGACGCGGTCTCGCTCGCCATGAGCCACGACTTCGACGTCGCCATCTGCGACGTGATGCTCCCCGATGGCGACGGCATTGATCTGCTCAAGCGACTGATCCGGCTCAACCCGCGCACGTCGGTGCTGGTCATCACGGCCTATGCGACGGTCGAGAATGCCGTCGAAGCCTTCAAGGCCGGAGCGTTTGATTACCTCGTCAAGCCGGTCATCTTCGACGACCTGCTCAACAAGCTGCAGCGGCTGTTTCAATTCCGAGCGCTCGACTTGGAGAACCAGGCATTGCGGCGTGAACTCGCGCGGCGCGAGGACTTCGATCAAATTATCGGCTCCAGCCAATCGCTGGCCGATTTGCAGGATGCGATTCGCAAAGTCGCCAAGACGAACGCCAACGTGTTGCTCGTCGGCGAGACCGGCACCGGCAAGGAATTGTTCGCTCGCGCGATTCACCGGGCCGGACCGAAGAACCACGAAAAATTCCTCGCCGTGAATTGCAGCACGCGGCCGGTCGAGTTGCTGGAAGCACAACTCTTCGGCTCAAAGCTCGGCTCGTCGGCGGATCAAGTCGGCATCTTCCAGCACGCCGGTGAGGGAACCGTGTTCCTCGACGAAATCAGCGAATTGCCGTTGAGCACTCAAGCCAAACTGCTGCGGGCGATCGAGTACCAGGAGATCCTGCCGCTGGGAGGTTCCGATCCCGTCCGCGTCGCCGCCCGCATGATCGCGACGACGACGCGCGACCTCATGCGCGAAGTCGCCGACAGCCGCTTTCAAGACGACCTCTTTTATCGGCTCGACGGCGTGAAGCTCACGATCCCGCCGCTGCGAGATCGCTCCGAAGACATCCCCGAACTGGTCGAGTTCTTCATCGGCCGGCACTCGAAAGCGATGAACAAACGCGTCGCCGGAGCCACCAGCGAAACCGTCCGCGTGCTGATGTCGGCCCAATGGAAGGGCAACGTCCGCCAACTCGACAACGCCATCGAACGCGCGGTCTTGATGTGCGATGGCCAGCACATTCATCCCGACGACTTGCCGCCGGAACTGCTCGGACTCGCCCAACCGCTGCCCGACACCGACGACCTCCGCACCGCGCTGCGACACTACGAACGACTGCACCTCTCGCGAGTTCTTCGCCAATGGCCTGACAAACGCGAAGCCGCGAAGCGATTGAAGCTCGGCCTGTCGAGCCTGTACCGCAAGATCGAAGAATTAGGGATTGAAGTCTGACAACTTGACCTTCACCCCACCGAACTTGTGCCGATGGGATTTGTGAACTCAGAGGAATCTCCCATGCCAACGCTCACGGACCTCTCCCGCCGACACTGGTTGCAATCCTGCTCCGCCGGACTCGGCTCGATCGCGCTCACGAGCCTCCTCGCCGACGATCAATCACCCAGCGGCCAGACGCATTTCTCACCACGAGCGAAACGGATCATTTACCTCTTCCAATCCGGCGCACCGTCGCAGATGGACTTGTTCGATCACAAGCCGAACCTGGCCGATCTGCGAGCGACCGAGTTGCCTGAATCCATCCGAAAAGGCCAACGGCTCACCGGCATGACCAGCCGGCAGGCGAGTTTTCCGGTCGCTCCGTCGATGTTCAAGTTCGCGAAGCACGGCAAAGGGGGCGCGACGATCAGCGAACTGCTGCCGCACACGGCGAAGGTCGCCGACGAACTCTGCTTCATCAAGTCGATGCACACCGAGGCGATCAATCACGACCCGGCGATCACGTTCTTTCAAACCGGCAATCAGCTTGCCGGACGCCCGAGCATCGGCAGTTGGCTGGCCTACGGACTCGGCAGCGAGAACGCCGATCTCCCCGCGTTCGTCGTGATGATCTCCAACGGCAGCGGCAACCCGGCCGATCAGCCGTTGTACGACCGGCTGTGGGGCAGCGGCTTTCTCCCGTCGAAGTTTCAAGGGGTGAAGTTTCGCAGCATCGGCGATCCCGTGCTGTATCTGTCGAACCCGCCGGGACAGGACGCGGCAACTCGGCGACGAGTGCTCGATGATCTCGCCGAGTTGAATCGGTTGAAGCTCGATGAGTACCGCGATCCAGAAATCGCGACGCGCATCAGCCAGTACGAGTTGGCGTATCGAATGCAAACCTCGGTCCCCGAACTGACCGACGTGTCGAGCGAACCGGAACACATCTTCGATCTCTACGGCCCGGACGCTCGCAAGCCCGGCACGTTTGCGGCGAACTGTTTGCTGGCTCGACGATTGGCCGAGCGGGGTGTGCGGTTCATCCAACTCTTTCATCGCGGCTGGGATCAGCATCTCAACTTGCCAAAGGCGATTCGCGGCCAGAGTCGCGACACCGATCAAGCCTCGGCCGCGCTGATTCTCGACCTCAAGCAACGCGGGTTGCTCGAAGACACGCTGGTCGTCTGGGGTGGCGAGTTTGGCCGTACGGTCTATTGCCAAGGCAAGCTCACCGCCGAGGACTACGGTCGCGACCATCACCCGCGCTGCTTCTCGATCTGGCTGGCCGGCGGCGGCATTCGCGGCGGGTACTCGCACGGAGCGACCGACGATTTCTCGTACAACATCACCGAAAATCCGGTCCACGTCCACGACCTGCACGCCACGCTGCTGCACTGCCTGGGCCTCGACCACACGCGACTGACGTTCAAATTCCAAGGCCGCTACTACCGCCTGACCGACGTGCATGGCGAAGTCGTCAAACCGCTGCTGGCGTGACCCGATTCGTCAAAGCGGCCGCGACGCTTCTGCCAACATGACAGGAACGAGCTTTGTGACGCCAACTCCGCGCCGCTGCCAAACTTCCGGCCAGACTGGCTCTTGTGGCGAGTCCGCTATCCGGGCACGAGCCTTGCTCTCCCCCGCCACACCCTGCCGGAGAGACTGTTGATTGGCAGGGCGGCCAGATGAATTCACGAGACTTTGCCGATGCGGCGGTCTCGATCCACTCGCCCATCATGATTTGAGGAGACGCTGTGGCAAAGCTATTGGTTTTCGATGAAGACGCTCGCAAGAGCTTGTTGGAAGGTGCTTCCAAGTTGTCGCGAGCTGTCGCCAGCACGCTGGGGCCGCGCGGACGCAACGCGGTGCTCGACAAGGGTTGGGGTGCTCCGAAGGTGACCAAGGACGGCGTCACCGTCGCCGAGGACATCGAATTGGGTGACCCGTTCGAGAACATGGGAGCACAGTTGGTCAAAGAGGTCGCCTCGAAGACCAACACGGTCGCCGGCGACGGCACGACCACGGCCACGATCCTCGCCGAAGCAATTTTTCGCGAAGGCATCAAGTTCATCGCGTCGGGCGCAGATCCGATGTCGATGTCTCGCGGAGTCAACACGGCGGTCGAAACCGTGGTCACGCACCTGAAGGCGCTCGCCAAGCCAATCAACGCGAAGAGCCGCAAAGAACTCGAAACGGTCGCGTCCATCGCCGGCAACAACAATGCCGACATCGGATCGAAGCTGGCCGAGGCGTTCATCAAGGTCGGCAAAGATGGCGTCATCACCATCGAAGAGGGTCGGCAGACTGACACCGAAATCGACCTCGTCGAAGGGATGCAGTTCGAGCGAGGTTATCTCTCGCCGCACTTCGTCACGGATCAAGATGCTCAGGAATGCGTGCTCGAAAACTGCCGCATTCTGATTTACGAAGAGAAGATCTCAAACGCTCGTGACCTCGTGCCGTTGCTCGAGAAGATCTCGAAGGGCAACCTGCAACTGCTCATCATCGCCGAAGACATCGAGGGCGAGGCTCTGGCGACGCTGGTCGTCAACAAGATGCGTGGCATTATCAAGATTGGTGCCGTGAAGGCTCCGGGCTACGGCGATCGTCGCAAGGCGATGCTGGAAGACATTGCGGTCCTCACTGGCGGCAAGGCGATCTTCAAAGACCTGGGCGTGAAGCTCGAAAACATCGAGATGTCCGATTTGGGCATCGCGAAGAAAGTCATCATCGACGCCGAGAACACGACTGTCGTGCAAGGTGCCGGCAAGAAGGACGCGATCAACGGCCGCTGCGAACAGATTCGCGCCGAGGTCGAGAAGACTGAGAGTGAATACGATCGCGAGAAGCTGCAAGAGCGGCTCGCGAAGCTGGCGGGTGGCGTGGCTCAGATCAACGTCGGAGCCGCGACCGAGTCCGCGATGAAGGAACGCAAGGACTTGTTCGTCGATGCTTTGTCGGCGACTCGCGCGGCCATCGAAGAGGGCATTGTCCCCGGCGGTGGCGTGGCGTTGCTGCGAGCAGCCAAGGCTCTGGATGGCCTCAAGCTGAGCGGTGACGAACGATTCGGCGTGACACTCGTGAAGAACGTGCTCGAGATGCCGCTGCGAATGATCGCCGAGAACGCGGGCCT
Source organism: Planctomycetota bacterium (assembly GCA_003669125.1). Taxonomy (GTDB): domain Bacteria; phylum Planctomycetota; class Planctomycetia; order Planctomycetales; family Planctomycetaceae; genus SXKJ01. The sequence goes on along the minus strand of QWQF01000249.1, from coordinate 4,495 downwards.
CGACGGAGCCGTTGTGGCCAATCGCGTGCGGAAGTCGAACGATCCGAGCTACGGATACGACGCTCTGAACGACAAGTACGGCGACATGTTCGAGTTCGGCGTGGTTGATCCGGTCAAGGTGGTTCGTTGTGCGTTACAGAACGCCGCCAGCGTTGCCAACCTGCTGCTGACCACCGAGTGCATCATCGTCAACGAACCGAAGAAGGAAGACAAAGACGCTCACCACGACCACCACGACGACGGTGGCATGGGCGGAATGGGCGGCGGTATGGGCGGCATGGGAATGGGTGGCATGGGCGGAATGCCCGGCATGATGTAGCCGAACTGAAATCTCAAATTTGAAATCTGAAATTCCTATAGGAGCAACGTCAATGAAACTGAATCCTCTTGATGATCGTGTCGTGGTCGAACCGCTGAGCGCTGAAGAGACGACGGCTGGCGGCATCGTGCTGCCGGACGCCGCCAAGGAAAAGCCGCAGCGTGGCAAAGTCATCGCGATCGGCCCCGGCCGGTTGCTCGACAGCGGCGAGCGATGCCCGGTCGCCCTGGCCATCGGTGACGAAGTCCTCTTCGCCAAGTACGGCGGGACCGACATCGAAATCGAAAAGAAGCGCGAAGTCAAAATCCTCCGCGAGAGCGACATCCTCGCGAAGGTTGTCTAGTCAGAGTCTTTCCCCCACCGGGTTCGTCCCGGTGGATTCAGGCTTCTGCACTACGTTTTCAACGCGACGGTTGTGATCGCAGTAGTGCAAAAGCCCGCGAGCCACCGGGGCAAGCCCGGTGGGGTTTGTGACATTCAAAATATTCAAGGAGCCTTCCGTGCCTAAGCAACTTCTGTTTGATGACCGTGCGCGGCTGAAATTGCAGCGCGGAGTGAAGCAGTTGGCCGACGTGGTCGCGGTCACGATGGGACCGACCGGCCGGAACGTCATCATCGACAAGAATTTTGGCAACCCGCTCGTCACCAAAGACGGTGTGACGGTTTCCAAAGAAGTCGAGCTCGACGACCCGTATGAGAACATGGGAGCGAAGCTCGTCAACGAGGTCGCGACCAAGACCAGCGACATCGCCGGCGACGGGACCACCACCGCCACCGTGCTCGCACGAGCCATCTACGACGAGGGCCTCCGCTCCGTCTCGATGGGTGCGAACCCGATGGTCGTGCGACGCGGCATCGAGAAGGCCGTGGAAGCCGCCATCGCGCACCTCAAGACGATGGTCAAGCCGGTCACCAGCAAAGCGGAGATCGCTCAGGTCGGAGCCATCTCGGCCAACAACGACAAAGCGATTGGCGATCTCATCGCCGATTCGATGGAGCGTGTCGGCCGCGACGGCGTCATCACCGTCGAAGAAGGCAAAGGCAACAGCACGACGTTGTCGTTCGCCGAAGGCATGCAGTTCGACAAGGGCTACATCAGCCCGTACTTCGTGACCAGCCCGGCGGACATGAAGGTGATTCTGGAAGACTGCTACATCCTGATGTTCGAGAAAAAAATCAGCAGCCTGCGAGAACTGCTGCCGCTGCTGGAGCAAGTCGCTCAGTCGGGCAAGCCGCTGCTGGTCGTGGCCGAGGACGTCGATGGCGAGGCTCTGACCGCGCTGGTCGTCAACAAACTGCGTGGCGTCCTGCAAATCGCGGCCGTGAAGGCCCCGGGCTTCGGCGACCGTCGCAAGACGATGCTCGGCGACATGGCCGTGCTCACCGGCGGCACGCTGATCTCCGAAGACCTCGGCATCACGCTGGAGAGCGTCGAGCTCAAGCAGCTCGGCAAGGCCAAGAAGGTCGAGATCACCAAGGACAACTGCACGATCATCGAAGGTGCCGGCGATCCGAAGCAGATCAAGGCCCGCATCGACCAGGTCCGCACGCAGATCGAAGGCACCAAGAGCGAATACGACCGCGAGAAATTCCAAGAGCGTCTGGCGAAGATGACCGGCGGCGTGGCGATCATCTCGGTGGGAGCCGCGACCGAAACCGAAATGAAGCAAACGAAAGCCCGCATGGAAGACGCTCTGCACGCAACGCGAGCCTCCGTCGAAGAGGGCATCCTCCCCGGCGGCGGCGTGGCCCTGCTGCGTTGCATCAACGAGATCCGCAAGGTGAAGGCCAAAGGCGACGAGCAAATCGGCATCGAGATCGTCTGCCGAGCGTTGGAATCCCCGATCCGTCAGATCGTCCAAAACTGCGGCGTGGACGGCAGCGTGGTCGCCGACGAAGTTCTGCAAAAGGACACGAACATCGGCTACAACGCCAACACCGGCGAGTACGTTGACATGTTCAAAGCCGGCATCATCGACCCGGCGAAAGTCGTGATCAGCGCGTTGTCGAACGCCGCCTCGATCGCGGCCCTGATGCTGACCACCCAAGTCTGCGTCACCCGCACCGACGACCTCGAAGGGGGCAAGAAAGCCAAGATCGAAGGAGCGGTGCGATAAGCGAAACCCCCGTGGGGCACGCGGCTCGCGTGCCTTGCCATTCAGTTTGAATCGCAGCGAGCCACCCAATTTGGGTGGCTCGTTTCGTATGGAGCATCAGCAATGGCAGACAACACAACAGCGCAATTGATTGATGCGTCGCCTTTGCCACAACTCAAGTTGCCACGTCTTAAGCGGCGAGCTTACGTCCATTGTCTCGTGAAGATCGCACAATACCCGCCGACAACCATAGACATTCCCGCGCTACACGCACTTGGCGACGAGCTACAGAATCGCACGCAGACTGACCGAGCCAAGGCGATGCGTGGCACAGGAAGCTCCACCGACAATCTCACCAAACTTATGCTCGCGGCGCGAAACGCAACGGCGGACACGCTTTCGTACATTGCTGCGCTCGGTGCGCGCAGCGATAAACTGAAACAGGGCTTCTACACGGAAGAAATGAAACGGGAAGTGGTCGCGTTGGAAAAGTGGTTCGCCAACAATGTGACACCGCCATCGACTATCGAACTCCAGTCGCCGGTAGTCCAAAGTGATCTTGGCCAATCATCGGAACCGCTGTTGCTTTCGAGTCCTGAAGGCAAACGCCTTCTAAAGCTCCATAGCAAACGCGAACGAAAACCAGCGCTGGCAAAAGAAAAGAAGCGACTTGTCCAAGCCGAATGTGGCTGCTTGAGGTGCGCTGTTTGTAACTTTGATTTTTTGGATCGGTATGGATCGCAGGGCGACGGGTTCATCGAATGCCATCACACGAAGCCGTTGTCAAATCGTTTGGAGGAAGAAGAAACACTGCTGGAAGACCTCGAACTTGTTTGTGCTAACTGTCATCGGATGTTGCATCGCGGTCGTCAGATGCTCTCGATATCGGAACTACGTGCGATGCTGCGATGAATGCGTTGGCAAGTTGAATCGCGTATCGGAGAACCAACGTGCGATTTGTGCCTCCACTGGGTTTCTCGAACGACACACCGCGATCTTGGCCGTATTTTCTGATAGCCTCAAAACGCTCCTGATCGGTCGCCGACAGCACGAACATAATCTGATTTTCATGGAGTGTTCCGCATTGTGTTCTGGTGATTGAAATCCTTGATTGAATCAACGATGCAATTAACTTTTATCAAGCGTAATTGATTGATTGAAGGTGGTCAGGCTCCGGCTGCAGCCCGAATCAGTAGGCTTCAGCCGACTCACCATTTGCCGCCAGCTTGAATTGGCACAATGAAAGGACTCTCCAAGTGTTTGACCTCCTCAAGTGCTACCAATTTCTTGAAAGGCTCGACCCGCTCATCACCCCTCCCGTGAACATACCATCCCAGCGTCCTGACGCGGAGGTTCTCACTGAACTCGAAATCGTTCGCCGTCGCCTGCACGACATCTGCAACTTCATCAAACTGCTGGATGACAACCCAAACAATCTGTTGCACTACCGAGCCAAACAAGTCGTGCATTCTCTGGAGATACGCAGGAAAGAACTTGTCGGTGAATGAGCCAAGTACGCCAGGCGAAAGCCTGCCGCCCGAATCAGTCGGCTTCAGCCGACTCCCCATTTGCCACCAGCTTGAGCTGGTGGAAAGGAGACCAACCCAACCCCTGTTGAGCCGGCTTTAGCCGGCTTGGTGGAATGGCTTCAGCCCTTGGAATGTCTGAAGACTTAGCAAGCCGGCTGAAGCCGGCTCCCAACAACCTCGTTCCCGCTCACCACCAGCTAAAGCTGGTGGCAAATGGGGAGTCGGCTAAAGCCGACAAGCAGACAATCCCATTGAAGTCGGACAAGCCAAATCCATTCGGCTCCCGCCAGTCATCGTTCCTGCCGCAGAGCGTCAACCGATGGTCGCCGTGGGTTTCAACCCATCCGCCTCGGCGGACCGAACCACAACCCCCCGTTTCGTCGCGGAGCGACGATTGAACCCTTCCACCGTCCTGAATCAAAACTCATTCGACTGGAATCCGCTCTGCGACTTTGCCACGATCATGTTCGACTCCACGACCAACCCACTCGAAAGAGAGGAGACCACCGATGGCCACGATGCAAATTGAACTGTCCGACGCCGCCGCTCGG
>QWQF01000239.1 GCA_003669125.1 Planctomycetota bacterium | reverse complement strand
TGAGTGCTCCGTCCGTCGCTTGCAGGATGCCGTCGATGATGATGTCACCGGCGTCGGCGACGTTGTCGAAGTTGGCCACGATCGTCAAATCCTGTCCGGCGACAATCTGCGGATCGCTGGCGATGTCGCTGACATCAATTCGCAGGCTGATGCTCCCGGTGGTGTTGCCGGCAGGATCGATAAGTTTCGCTCCGACGATGGAAATGTTTCCTCCGGCATTGAGTCGAGCGTCGGCCGGATTCCCACCTTCTCGAATCCAGACGCCGCCGCCGTTCGATTCCGTATCGGCAGTGATCGAGAGGTCGGCGGTCGGATTCAAATTCATGAGGTCGGGAGCACCCGCCGTGACCGTGGCCTCGATGATCACATCTTGGTCGGCCAGCAGAAACATCGTGTCGGTTGAAGTGATGTTGGCCAGGACCAGCAAGTCCTCGTTGCCGCCGTCGATTAAGACGTTCCCTTCGCCGACGTCGATGTTTCCACGAACATTCGCACCGCTGATGAAAGTCGTTCCGCCAAACCCGGTCCCGGTCTTGATGATTCCAAGATCGACGCTGCCGGTGTGCGTGATGGAAACTCCGCCCGTGGCCGTGATGGTGACCGGCGTGACGTTGTCGCTGTCGAAGTCGACTCCGGTGCTGATGAACAAGCCGCCGTTGGTGTCGATGTCGGCGTTGATGTTCACATTGCCAAGGGCTGTGTTTAAGTCATCGGCACCCGCGTTGGCTTCCAACAGGACCGTGAGGCTGCCGTTCGACGCAGTGATTCCACCGTTGATGAAGATGTCATTGGCGGCACTGATGACGAGCGTGGCCGAATCGCCCGCGTTGTCAAACGTCACATCGATCAGCGCCAAGGCGTCCTGAGTGACGTTGCCGTCTTCGGTGCCGGCCGGATTGACGGTCGAAATCACGACGGTGGTGCCCGTCTTGAGCTGATCGACGATCGCGTCCACCGTCACTTCCGAGCCACTGATCGTGGGGGTGAAGAACGGGGGCTGCGCGAACTCCGTGATCTGGTAGACCGCTGAGGGGGCCAACACGATCCTGATGCTGAGCGGATCGAGCAGCCAGGTGCCGGCGTGGCCCTGCAGGGCACTGGCATCACCGCCGCGAGTGACGATGAGTTGCTCGCGGCTGGACGTTTCGATCAGGCCACCGTCGCCCGACAGCGAGCCGCCTCGCGCGGCCAATGAACCGTAAACTTGGGTCGCGTCGTCGGACCAGACCACGATCTTGCCGCCGTCGCCGTGCTGCATCGCATCCGCATGGACTTCGACATCCGAGCCGATCCAGACCTGCGACGCATTGCGGATCGCGTCGTTGGCTCCGTGGTCATCGCCACCGATCAAGACTTCGCCGCCCCCGGCTTCACCCGACGCATCGACTCGGGCATCGCCGAACAAGCCGACTCGCTCGCCCAGCAGATGCACCGTTCCGCCGGTATCGCCCGCGTCGGTGTTCGAGACATCCACATCACCGGAGACGAGCAACGTGCCGTACACGCCGGCATCCAGATGCACCTGGCCGCCGTGACTGATCACCGCGCCGGTGTCCGACACCGTCACGGCGTCCGTGGCGTCAATTTCAATCAGCCCGCCGTTGCTGGTGAGGTTGCCATGAATCTGAACCGTCGCCGCTTCCAGATGCAGGCTGTCGAGCCGGCCAACAGCACCGCTGAAGTCCGCTCCCGACACATCCACGGTCAGCGTTGACGAGTTGCCGGACGACAACGTGCTGAAATGAATCGAGGTGAACTCGGCATTGAGCGCGGCGATGTCGCTGTCGGTGAAGTTGAGTTCGGCTCCGTCGTTACTCAAGCCGCCCAGCTCAATTGCTGGCGTCGCTGCCGAGAGGATCGACAACGTCCTTCCCGAAAATGTGCCGTCACCGCCGGTGAGATCAATCTCGCTCGCGTTCAACGTGATGTCGTCGCCGTCGAAGTCTGACAAGCGAATCTGGCTGGCCGACAGCGACACGTCGCCGACTTTCACGTCGTATTCGCTCGACGCCGTTTGGCTGACGGTACCGAAACCTTCGACGACCAAGCTGCCGCGCATCTGGCTGAGGTCGAGCGACGATGACTGCACATCGAAGTTCAAATCGAATGCGGACGCAGCGGCACTGAGCGAAATCCCACCGGACAAGTTTTCGAGGTCGCTTTTTTCAATGGACAGAATCGAATGCCCCGGCGTGCTGTTGTCGATCGCGAAGGTGCCCGTCGAGTCGTCGTCCTGCCAAACACTGCCGTGCAAATCGAACTCGATGCGGCTGGTCAGGCCGGCGGAAACTTCGCGAACGGTCAAATCCCCATCGACCTGGCTCAGCGTCAGCGCGTGGGGCGTGAAGCTGAAGTCGGCGTTGAGGACACGACGCTGCTCCAAGCGCAGCAACTTCAAGCGGCGTTGCTTGGTCCGCTCGTGGCGCAACGGCTGGCTGCGGCGAGGTGACCAAAGTTGACTCAACCAATGGAGGGACAGCATGGATCGATCCTTTGACCCTGAGCCGGCACGCGGCGCGGTTCAATCACACAACCTGGGCGCATGAAACCGCTCGTGAACGAGGTGTCTCCTTTGCCAATCGGCGTCTTCCGCAGAAAACTCGACTTAGTCGGAACAAGCCGTCGAATCCTCAGTGAACCAGCTTCGGTCGGATTGAACTCGTGGACAAACGCGATCGCGTGATTTGGGTGACATAGGAAAGCAGTCGCTCAGGGACAAAGCCAGAGCGGTTGCGAACAGCGATTAAAAAACGGGGGCGTAACAGAGTTGGCTCGGTGAAGCGGGCGGACTTGGTCTCATGGGTAAGCTTCACAAAGTTTGGGAGTTGGTAAAAGTATTTCGATTGTGCCGATCACAATTGTTGTGCCAGCGAGGGAAGTTGGACTGCGGCTGTCGGACGGGACTTTTCAGCGTCGATATTCGAGGCCAGGGAGGCTCTGTCATGTCACGTCGCCAACTTTCACCGGCTGCGACCGTCGTTCTCATTCTGCTTGTTCCATTGGCCATCCCGGCGCTGTTCGTGTTGTTGGGACCATCCACCGATCCCTTGCGCGCTCAAGAACTGGGCCCGAAAATTTTGTTCGATCAGCCATTGCGGACATCCGAGTCGCTGACGAATTCGGGATCAGCGGGACGCGGAGCAGTGAATGCTCGTTCGCGAGCCAAGAACGTGGCGACTTCGCCGCTGCAAAAACCGTCTGGAAAAATGGAGTTCGTCCCGGATTCACCGGCTCCGCGAGCCCATCGTCCGACGACCGCTGCTCGATCAGCGGCGAACTCGGTTGCACGCCGCCAAGTGCCGAATCAACCAGCCAAAGTCGCCATCACGAAACCCACGCCTGAAGTGGCTCCAAGTTTCAAAGCTCCGTTGATCAGGACGCTACCGCCACCAGTCCCAGAGCAAGTTGCAGAGCCTGTCGTTGAATTGGTTGCCGAAGTGGGCGTCGAATCGGTTCCGGTTCCGGCCGCGAAGCTGACTCTGGTCGCGAAGAAAGAATTGGAAGTTCCGGATCGCGAGCCAGCGAAAGAGCCTGAAATTGTCGTCAGCTCACAACCCGATCCTCCGGTCGAATTCAGCGAGATGCCCGAACCGCCGCTGCCAGATTTCGAGTCGTCAATCGTCCGTACGCCGCAGCAACCGATGCGCACACTCGAAGAGAAGGTCGGGGTCGTGATTGGTGACGAAGTCTCGCCGAATCCTGCGGGGCGCGATGTCGTGAATCTCTACTTTGAAGAGGAGAGCTCCGCCGATGATGACGCGGCCGAACGCACGGCCTTGGTGGAGCGAGAACCGAATGAGGTGATGGAGGTCGTTGAACCAGATCAACCTCTGGAGAAAATCCCTCAGGCGATTGTCGAATCGACCCCAGCCTCGGAAATCGAAATTGTCGCCGCTCAAGAGACGCTTGGCGGAGCCAAAGCCACGACTGCCGCGATTTCACAAGAAGAGGAAGTTCCAGTTCCGAGTGACGCGATCCTGGCGGAGCTCAAGCCGGTCCGCTCCATCGAGATTCGCAAGGCCGTCGAAGTTCCGCCGCTGGCCGAGATGGACAATCCACAATTGCGAGAACCGGCTGATCAAGCGCGGGCGATGTTGCGGAAGCGGCCTCCCTTCAAATTCTGGCCGGTCTATCGCGATCCCTGGGTGGCCAACCGCGACTCGTATGAGTTCCATCACAATCCGTTGTGGTTTGAAGATCCCAATCTCGAGCGTTGTGGACGAGGTAAGGGGAGCCTCACCTCGGTGGCATCGTTCCTCCAATTCAACGCGAACGTGGCGTTCCTGCCGTACCGCATGACCGCCCAGCCTCCCTTCAGTCGCGTGCGCACGCTGCCAGATTGCACGGTCTGCCAGAAGTTTGGCTGCGACGTCTACCTGCCGCCGTGGAGCTTGCCGGCCACGGCTGTTCAAGGTGCCGCCATCTTTGGCTTTATCTACGCGATTCCGTGATCCGCGCGACCGAGACGTGGCGACTGTTGGCGGCTCGCGCCGCACCGAATCAAACCGCGTCGATCGGCGGCATGCGTGTCGAGAGACACTGCTACGAATCGCCATCGCAGCGATTGAGGTTCTCGCCAACTCGTCGGTGACTTGGCTAATATCCTCGCCCCTTTGATGACCACGAAACCGGTAGACGCCGGGACTCCAGCGGAGACGACATGACACAACGCCGCATCTTGGTGACCGCCGCGCTGCCGTACGCGAACGGGCACATCCACATCGGCCATCTGGTCGAATACATCCAGACGGATATTTGGGTCCGGTTCCAAAAACTGCGCGGCCACAAGTGCGTCTTCATTTGTGCCGACGACACGCACGGCACGGCGATCATGATTCGTGCTCGGCAGGAAGGCCGCAGCGAGGAAGCGTTGATTGCCGACATGCGGGAAGCTCACGTTCGTGACTTCGCCGGCTTCGACATCGAATTCGACAACTACGGCAGCACGAACAGCGAGGCGAACCGGAAGCTCTGCCACGAGATTTGGTCGGCGCTGCGACAGGGGGGCTTCGTCAACGAACAGCCGGTCACGCAGTTGTTCGATCCGGTCGCGGGGACGTTTCTGGCCGACCGATTCGTGAAGGGAACGTGTCCAAATCCGGAATGTCAGGCTCCCGATCAGTACGGCGATAGCTGCGACAAGTGCGGCCACACGCACAGTCCGGCCGACCTGGTCAATCCCGTGAGTACTCTGTCTGGTGCGACGCCGGTACTCCGTTCGGCCGATCATCTCTTCATCAACATCGAGAAGCTGCACGGCTTCCTCGAAGAGTGGACGCAGTCGGGCGAGCACTTGCAGAGCGAAGTGGCCAACTACCTCAAGGGGCACTTTCTCGGCCAGCCGCTCCGAGACTGGGATGTCTCACGTCCCGCTCCGTATTTTGGATTTGAGATTCCCGACTGCCCGGGGAACTTCTGGTACGTCTGGTTCGACGCGCCGATCGGCTACATGGCTTCGACGACCGAATGGTGCCAACGACACGGCGAAGATTTTGCAAAATGGTGGCGCGACGGATCGGCTGAGGTCCACCACTTCATCGGCAAAGACATCACGTATTTCCACACGCTGTTCTGGCCGGCGATGCTCAAGGCGTCAGGGTTCAATTTGCCGTCGAAGGTCCACATTCACGGCTTTCTGACGGTCGGCGGCGAGAAAATGTCGAAGTCCAAAGGGACGTTCGTGCAAGCCGCGACGTACCTCAAGCACCTCGATCCGGCGTATCTGCGGTACTACTACGCCTCGAAGCTCGGCCCGCGCCTGGATGATCTCGATCTCAGCCTCGATGAGTTCGTGGACAAGGCAAACAAGCAACTGGTCGGCGGAGTCGTGAACATTGCGTCACGGACTGCAAAGTTTCTCGGCGGTAAGACGCTCAGTGAAACGTACCCAGCCGACGGTGGCCTGTTTCTGTTCGCGGCCGCCGCGCACGAGTCCATCGCCGAGGCCTACGAACGCTGCGACTACCAAACCGTCATCCGCACTTGCAAGGAGTTGTGCGACCGAGCCAACGCCTACCTCGACGAGAAGGCTCCGTGGACGTTGGCCAAGCAGCCGGACAAAGCGGATGAGGTTCGGCAGATTTGCTCCGTCGGATTAAATCTCTTCCGCCAAGTGGTCGTGTTTCTCGCTCCCGTTCTTCCGCACTTGGCGAAGCAAGCGGGCGAGCTGCTCAATTCACCCATCACATGTTGGGAGGATGTTCAGTCGCCGTTGACCGGCACTCCCGTCGCAAATTTTCAACACATGCTCAAACGAGTCGAACTCAAACAGGTGCAAGCCATGATCGAAGACAGCAAGCCTGCCGAAACGTCCACGACCGCCGCGATCGCACAGGTCACCGAAGTCGTGGCCACGACCGTGCAACCTGCCGATGGCCCCGAAGCTCTCGAAAAAGAACCGCTCGTCGCCGATCTCTGTTCGATCGACGACTTCACGAAGATTGATCTGCGCGTCGCGCGAGTCGTCTCGGCGTCAGCCGTCGAAGGAGCCGACAAGTTGGTGCAACTGACGCTGAGCCTCGGCGGCGAACGGCGTCGCAACGTCTTCGCTGGCATCAAGAGCGCGTACACGCCGGAGCAACTTGTTGGCCGGTTGGTCATTGTCGTCGCGAATCTCGCCCCGCGCAAGATGCGATTCGGAGTCAGTGAAGGCATGGTCTGTGCGGCGGGCGGCGGCGGGCAGGAAATCTTTCTGCTCGCGCCGGACAGCGGTGCTGTGCCGGGACAGCGCGTGCATTGAATGAGGTTTTCCAAAGATTCTTGCGAGCGGAACGAGTCGAAGGCGAGCCGGGTGGCGTCAGTCCTTCGAATCAAGAAATGACTGAAGAGTCGACCTTCAGCGAGTTCAAGACGGTCGAGGGGACTCAACAGGCGATGAAGATTGCCGTCAAACGCAACGGAAAACCGCATGCCGAGGTTGAAGTGGAAGAGGTCAAACCCTCGTAAAAACTCGATGACAGCGTGTTCGCCCAGCCCTGAGTGAAACGAAAGTTCCCTTGGGGCATCGCTTTTTGAGTTCACTCGCTAGACTTCCGGGCGTGATAATTAGTTGGTTCGGACACGTCGTCCGAGCGAAGTTGCAATGCTTGTTTTGAAAAGGTGACTGCGATGCCTGAAGGCACAATCAAGAAGGTTACGGACAAAGGATTCGGATTCATTAGCACGGCCGACGGTGGAGACATTTTCTTCCACATGTCGAACCTTGATGGTGTCCGATTCGACGAGCTGCGAGAAGGTCAGCGAGTGAACTACACCGTCGGCCAAGGCCCCAAGGGACAACGCGCGGAAAATGTCCGCCCCTCCTAGTTGCCGAATCGCTGCGGAATGAGAGGGAGCCGACCTATGCGTCGGCTCCCTGCATTTTAAGAAGACGCCGAAATCCCTGAGCCAGAGAGCTTGATCACGGATGACGTTGCTCGGGCCAAACTCTATGGAGAATGACCATCGCTAAAAATCAAAACACGTTCGCGAAGCGAAACCGAGAAATGGAAAAGAAACGCAAAGCTGACGAAAAACGGGATGACCGTCGCAAGCGAAAGACTGAAGAACCGTTGTCCCCTCAGGATTCGGCCGCGCTGGTTGTCGATCCGGACGATGGCAACCCGCCATCGATCGATCGGTCGTAACTCGTCGTCACAGCCGAGTCGCGTGATGCTGTCACGCGTTCGACCCGCCAAAAAGAACGCCGCTGACGGAAGCCGAGAAAGATTTCTCTTTCACGCTCCCGGCAGCGGCGCAGAGTCCGGTCAGAGAGTGCATTGACCGAACATTGCTCAACGGTTCCCCGAGACTACGCGGCCGCAACGGCTTTGCGTGAGGCCTTCTGCGGGAACGGAATGATTATTGGTGTGGTGCCTGCTCCCGTCATGCGGTCCATGCAGGCTTCAAGGAAGATCTCAAAGACTTGCATGTCGAGCGCGGCGGCGGTGTCGCTTTCCGGGTGCCATTGCACGCCGACGCAGAACCAATCGTCATCGACCGACTCGTAGGCCTCGATGGCTCCGTCCGGCGCGGTCGCGCTGACCTTAAAATGCGGCGCGAGTTGATCGACGCACATGTGGTGGTCGCTGTTCACTCGGATTTCGCCGGGGCCGTACATGACGTCCATGCGGGTCCCGGGGACGATGTTGATGATGTGCCGCAACGTTCGCTCGACATGGTCGCGGTGCTGAATCGGACGGGCAATGTCTTCCGGAATGTGCTGAAACAGAGTGCCGCCGCAGATGACGTTGACGGTCTGCATTCCAGAACCGATCGCCAGGATCGGCAGCCGCATCTCGACGGCCATCTTGGCCAGGCGGCGATCGAAATCTTCGCGACGAGTTGCCATCGGCTTCGTGGCCGGATGCTTGTCGAGACCGAGCCGCTTCGGATCGAGGTCGAGCGAGCTGCCCGCGAGCACGACTCCGTCACACTTCTTGAGCAGCACTCGCAAATCATCATCTTCGGCGAGCGGCGGCACGATCATCGGGATGCCTCCCGGCGATTTGGCCGTCTTGGCTCCACTGACTTGGTCGTAGTAGCCGCTGGTAATCCAGGTCAGAGCGATATGCTCGGCGGAGGCGGGGCGGAAATCAGCGTTCACGGCAATCATCGGCTTCGTGGTCATGCGGGAGTCCCTTCCGGTTTTCAGCACTTCCTGTGCTGAATGTGGCGAAAAAAATCTCGAACCGACTCGTGCCACCGAGCCGGCTCAATGCCGAAGTTCGGTTAAAAGATCGTTCGGCGGAGATCACGCACTTCCAACGCCCGATGTTCACGGGAGGAGTACGAGTGTGGCCGGAATCGCGATGCCGACCAAAATTTGGCAGCCCACCGGCTCGAATTGAGCGTCGCGTCCATGCGTGTTCTCCAGAACCAGTCCTTTGGTCCGAACCTGTCGCGGTCAAACAACCGCGACGGGCAATTACGTTGCTCGTGTGAGCGGCCTGAATCCATGGCCGCAGCGAGCAATGAGGGGGAAGATTAGGAAGAGGTCAAGAGGACTGCAACAAAATCGCACATTTTGCGGAGCGACACAGTGCGACCACTGCCAGTTGTGGTTCATAATCCCTCCCTCTCCCTTTGGGAGGTGGTCGGGGTGAGGGAGTCGGTGGTCATTGAGCGTCCAGGCGGCCATCGCGTCCCTCATCCAGCCTTCGGCCACCTTCTCCCAAGGGGAGAAAGAAGGAAACGGGATTTTCACGGCGGGCACTTCACGTCAACCGCTTGAGATTGCACTGGCTTTTCGCTAGTTTTCCCCGCTCTTTTGATCCCGGCCTTTGCCTGAACAGTTCGAGGAACGACTTGAAATGGTGATCCGACCCCGCACGAAGCGAAAAATTGCCCTGAGAACGAAGCGTTGTCCCAAGTGCAACTGCTTGGTCAAACGCCGAGTCCGCTGCAAACGCTGCCATTACTTGCTCAAACGCGACTAAGCCGATTGGTGTTTTGATCTTCGCACAAACACAGCGAGGCAGGCGATTCGCCTGCCTCGCTGTGTTTGTTGGAGTCACGCGTTGTTCGGCTCTCGCGAGCCGCGATGACGCTAGTTGGCCTTGTATTCCTTCTCGTCGTCGGCCTTCGCGCCGAACGAGCTTCGCAGGTCTGTGGCAGCTCCGGCGATCGTCTTCTCCGGGCCGGCGAGTTTGAGGAAATAGCTCCCCTTGTCCTCAACCATCAGCATGATGTTGAGCACTCGTGAGCCAGGGGTCGGCTTGGTTTTTCCGGCGATGGGGGGACCGTCTGGCTTGAGGTACGTTCCGGTCGCGTCGACGACGATGTACTCGCCGTGAGAGCTTTTGCCTTTCGTGACTTTGACCTTGCGATCCTTTGCCTCGAATTGATTGACCCAGCGTTTGATGTTGTCATCGACGCCGCCGCCACCGCCGCCGAACTGGGTGATGACGAGTTCACCGCCGTCTTTGTCCCCCTCCGCGGCGTCGATCTTGAACTGTGCGACGCGGAATTGATTGCTCGGTTTTTCTTGTTTCCAGGCTTTGGGGATGGTCAGCTTGATGTCTTTGACTTCGACGACCTGCGTCGCTTTGTCCTTGTCTTGAGCCGCAGCGACACAACACACGAGAAGTGCGGCGGCCGAAACGGTCCACCAATGAAAACGATTCATCATTTTGACTCCTGCTTGGGGTGGGATGGTGACAGAGGGTCGAGATTCTCAGGACCGATTCGTGGAATTGCAACGACCGCACGATGACGTCATCGTGTGGTCGGTTTTCAACGGCCCTACTTCAGAGGAGCACCGCATGTCGAAGTCTGCCAACAGCCGGATCGTGTTGATTACGGGAGTCACGAAAGGGCTGGGAGAGGCAATGACTGCGAAGTTCGCGAGTCTCGGTCATCGCGTCATCGGCTGTGGCCGTCAGGCAACGGCGATTGAGTCGTTGCGTGGCCGATACTCGGCACCGCATCGGTTCGACGTCGTCGATGTCAGCAGCGATGCCGACGTAGCTCGTTGGGCGAAGAGCGTCTTGTCCGAGATCGGGCCGCCGGATTTGTTGCTCAACAACGCAGCGATCATCAATCGCAACGCGGCGTTGTGGGATGTGCCTGTCGCGGAGTTCGACGCCGTTATCGACGTCAACATCAAAGGAGTCACCAACGTCATCCGGCATTTCGTCCCGTCGATGATCGAACAGCGATGCGGAGTGATCGTCAATTTCAGTTCGGGCTGGGGGCGATCGGCCTCGTCGGACGTCGCTCCGTACTGCGCGTCCAAATGGGCGATCGAGGGGTTGACTCAGTCGATGGCTCAAGAACTTCCGGACGGCATGGCCGCGATACCGCTTGATCCCGGCATCATCAACACCGAGATGTTGCGGAGTTGCTTCGGCCCGTCGGCGAGCCGATATCCCGATCCGGTTCAATGGGCCGAGGTCGCGGTGCCGTTCTTGTTGCAGATCTCGGCCAAGGACAACGGCGAACCGTTGAGCGTCCCAATTTGACGGTTCGAAATCATCTTTGCCCACCGGCGAGCGGCTGATATGTTCCCACCCCTTTGAGTGGGGCATCACGGAAGAGACGAGGTCGTCATGAAGACGCGGATTGCTCGTTGGGTTGGCCTGTGCGGATTGTTGCTGAGCCTGTCTGGCTGCGGCTGGTTTGGCTCGAAGAATTCAGACTCGAATTCGGACGAGGCGATTCCGGAGTTGGGTGAGCGTGCGAAGCCCTCGACCAATCGCGAGGCCGCGAACAAGACGCTTGCGACCGAGAACCTCGAACTCCGATTGCAAGTCGGCGATCGATTCCCGCTCATCAAGACGGTCGAGCAGCGGCTGCGGCAACAGTCACCGGATGGTGGTCCGCCGATCGTAAGCTCATCGAAGTTGGTGATGACGCTGGCGATCATCGTCGAGGACATCGATCAAGGGGCCAAGACGCTCGGCGTGCGTTATCAGCGGGTCCGCTACGAACACGACATCGCGGGTGAGAAGGTCAGCTACGACTCGGCGCTCTTTTCGAAGGCAGTTCCCGACGCGGCCCAAGTCTATCACGGGTTGCTCGACAACGGATTTTCGTTCAAACTCGGAGCCGACAATCGCATCGTGCAGGTGCATGACTTCGAGTCGTTCCTGAAACGTTGCGTGCGGCACACTCCCGCGAGTCAGCAAAAGGAATTGCTCACGCGACTGGTTGCGTCGCAGGAGGACGAAGGGATCGCGAACTTTGTCGATGACAGTGTCGGCATGCTGCCGTACAACATCGACGACTTGAATGCCGGCGGCGATATGAGGGTCGGCACGTCGTGGCGCAAGAACCGTGATATCGTCCGTCCGTTCCCCATGAGTATCGACACGGCCTATCGGTTGGCGAACATCAACGAGCGGTATGCGACTTTGGAACTCTTCGGAAAAATTCAGCCGTCTCAAATTCAACACGCCAGCAACACGATTCAATCTGCCGGCGCGACGGAAAAGATGACGTTGCGCGGCGGTCACAGCTTCGGAACCTGCACGATTGACCGCGAGTCTGGGTTGCCGATTCAGTCGCACGTCTCGCGAACCATGAATCTGACTCTCGAATTGCCGACCGGCGTGAAGTTCGACCAGACGAAGGACGTCGTCACCACGGTCCAAACCTTCCCTGAGCAAGGTTCGTCTGCAACGGCCACTCGAGCGGAGTCGCCGAATTCCGGCACGACATCGTCGGTCTCGCAGCCGGCGGGTCGTCCGTCAACGTTCTTCGACGAAGGTCCAGTCGCGACGTCGGATCAATTCTCCGATCCGCCTGCCACGCCGACAGAACGAGGCCGCACGCTGCGGCGGAAGGACAAAACGCTTCTGCCGGCCGGCGATCAGGTCGAGAAATAGTCGCTTCGATGTGGCCGCATTGGACGGCAAATTTTTCCATAAAGTACTCCCGATTTGCCGATCGCAGTCGTATGATCGCTGTGCCTTTCTGACGCGGAGATGTCGCATCTTCGCTCGCCTCACTCCCTTCCTCATTTCAAAGGAGCGGCAGCATGGCCACGGTCAACGATCTTTTGCGCGAGAAAGCGGAACGTCCGGTCCTCACCATCGAACAGGGCGAGACCGTTCTGTCGGCCACTCAGCGGATGAATGAGTATTCGGTGGGCTCGCTGCTCATCACGAATGGTGGTCGACTCTGCGGCATCTTCACTGAGCGGGATGTGCTGCGCCGCATCGTCGCGGCTCAACGGAATCCGGCCGAGACACGTGTCGGCGACGTGATGACCACGAACATGGCCTGTTGCTCGCAGGAGACTTCGGTGGACGATGCTCGCTCGATTTTTAAAACGCATCGAATTCGGCATCTGCCGGTCGTCGGCAGTGACGGCGGGCTAGTCGGCGTGATCTCGATCGGCGACTTGAACGCGCACTTGGCGAACGACCGCGAGGTGACGTTGCACTTCCTCAACGAGTACCTGCACGGCCGGACGTAGCGGAGTGACGGGGTTACGATCGCTGAAACCGCTGTGTCAGATCTCGCAGGCGGCTGAATTGCTGGACGAGCTTCGGGACTCCGTCGATTCCCATGACCAGCATCAAGACATAACGGAACACCGCGAAAATATCGCCGGGTGAGGCGGTCAGCGTCGAGCAGGTCCGCAGCAGAGCCAGCACCATCACGCCCAACACGAACACCTCCATCGTGCCGAAGTTGAGCGCTTCGCAATCGGAGAGCTTCACACGCCACGAGGCCACTGCGTCGTAGTGCCGGCGTACTGACGGTTCATGACCGTGATCGATCACATCGACTTCGTGTTCGAGTTGATCGTGCAGTTGGCGATTCAGTTCAAACGTGCGGCGCGAGTAGACGCGGTTCAGCACGACCGCTGGCAGCAACAGCCCCAGACAGATAGGGACGAGCACTCGATCGTAGAACGTCAGCATGACCAGCGCGCCGACGACGGAGTACAGCGACTTGATGAGCAACGGCACATGGTTCTCGAAGAACTCGACGAACTCACGCGACAGAGAACTGCGAGCCGCGACGCGAGACAGGCCAACCTCTCGGCCGCGTTGGGCAACGACCAGCTTTGTGGCGAGGTCGGTGTAGATGCCGGTGTAAATTCGCGTGTCGTACATCTGCCGCAGCGAGCCGATCAGCAAATGCGTCAAATGCTGGCCGACAAACAGCAGCAAGCCAAACGACGATTCGTGCAATAAGTCATTGATCGCCAGGCCAAGCACGAGCGGCTGAGACAATCGCAGCAGGTTTTCGAAGTTGAACAGGCCGTAAGTCAGCAGCAACTTCGCCCGATTGCCGGCGAAGATGGTGCGCAAGGGGCCAACCGCGTCAGGACGATTTGGGATTGGCAACGGCAGCGCATGAGGTGTCAACCGGATCGGTTTTGAGGGGGCTTGAATGGTCAACATGATGGCCTCCCACGGTGCTTTCGGCGGAATCGTTTCGGTGGGAGATTGCCGGACGAGAGAGGGCAACATTCGTCCGGTGATCTCGGTCGCGAATTGGTTCGGTGAGTTGGTTGATTGCTCGGTCAGCCAAACGCCACAAGCCCCATCTCGGCCGCGTCGAGGCAGAACTCGATGAGATCGCTCCGAGAAGTGGACCGATCGAGACGCTTCCAATCCGTCAGCGTGAATGGACCGTGGGAGGCCAAAATCTCAACGAAATACTTGCCGTCGTCATCGAATGCCGACGTCCGAATCTGGTGTCCATTGGCGAAGAACAGCACGTCAGCCGGGATGGTCGATTCTTCGTCGAGCAGCACGTTGGTCTGAAACGTTCCCCACGTCCGAATCGGATTGAGATGGATCCGCAGCTTCGGATTCGTGTGCAAGTCCGCCGTCAGCCGATCGGTCATGCTGCGCAACTCCTGAAAGCGGACATGTCCCAACCGGTTTCTGCGCGCGACGTTTTCGACTTCGTTTCGAGCCAGTTGGCAGTCGATGTGATCCTGCTGCTCTGGCGACGTGACGTGAGTCAGTTTGAGCCAGCGCAGAAACCGATCGCCGTCCGAGCAGCCGGTGTCGTAAGCCGCCAACGGCACTTCGAGAATGTACTTGTTCACGAAATCGTCCAAGTTGTCGAAGGCCGTTTTGAGCAAGTCGACCTGATCGAGCACCTTTTCAAATCGCTTGTCGAGGTTGCCGTCCGTGAACAGCTTCACTTGTTCGACCGTCATGCCATTGGCCAGGAACGGTCGGACGTCCTCGACGCATCCGAGCGCCATCGTTTGTGCACAGCGCTGAATTTGGTCGCGGTAGTCGGTCGTTTGGGAGGTGAGCGTGGTCATGTCAGTCTCGTTCAAGACTCCTGATGCTCCGGGGAGAAGTGTGGTCATCGGTTTGCGCAGGACTTTGTCACCGGCCTTCCCAACAATCGATGACATCATCCAACAGACTTCCACACTCCGCCCCGGAGAACCAGGAGGGGAGTGGCGAGTTGTTCGTGGCGAGAGACGGAGTGTCGTCACCACGAACAACTCTCCACTCTTCAATTCAAAATCTCTTCTGCGACGGCTCGTACTTGCCGAATCTCGCGTCGCCAGCCTCGTTCGTCGGGGTAGTTTTGGTCACGCTCCAGGAACACGGCATTGATCTTGTGGCGGCCTTGGTCGAGGGCGTGGCGATACAGGCTCCACACCGGTTCCGGGATTGGTTCCGAGTGGCTGTCGATGTACATGCCCGCTTGTTCGTCAAAGAAGCCGCCAGCGAGATGCAGTTGAACTCGATCGGCTGCCGGCATGACTTCAGCAATGAAGTCGTACGGGTCGAATCCAAAATTGACCGCGTTGGCGTAGACGTTGGTCACATCGAGCAGCCAGCCGCATCCCGTGTTTCGCAGCACTCGCCACAGGAACTCCGCCTCGGTCATCGTGCCGTCGAAGCGAAACAGGTAGGCGATGTTCTCGATGTAGAACCGCCGGTCGCGCCGAGCAAAACAGGTCTGTGCCAAATCGATGTTCCGGCACGTTGCGTCGAGTGCCGCCGACGTGAACGGTGGCGGAGCGAAGTGTCCCATCTCGACACCGTTGTGTGCGTCGCGGGTGAATCCCAAATGATCGCTAATCGACTCGGCGTCGTTCTCTTCGGCGATGGCCAACAGTGTGTCGAGGTAGTTGCGGCCAGGGGCGTCCGGGCTCGCGACCGACAATTTCAACGCGTGGATGCCGACGTGCTCGAATTCTTGTTCGCCGAGGTATCGATCAATGCGGAGCGGGTCGTCGGCCCGTTCGAAAGTGATCTCGACTGCGTTGATGGCCGGGTCGTTCAAAACGTATCGATTCTGTTCGCGGAGAGCGTAACCGATGCTCGGTACGGGACAGCGGGTTGGCATCGTCGAACGAGTCGTGTCGAGTGTGGCGAGGGACATGGCGGATTCCTTCCGGTCTTCAGTGTCCAAAAATCAAACGGCGAGTGGTCGGCTTGAACTGGCTAATGCGGCGATGGTGATTGAGTGTGATTGCGAACACTCACGCATCCGAGGCTGGACGACCTCCGCTCGCCGAATGGTCCAGCGGTTACCGTCCACCGCGACAGCAGCGGCAGCATCGATGACGCTCCGCCGATTTTTTGAGGGAGTCGTCCGTTCGCAATGCGGTCAGTTCGCGAACCGCTTTCTTGGTCTTCAACAGGGTGGTCATGGATTGGATCCTTCTGAGCATCGGGGTTCCCGAAACGAGCCAAGCTCAGCGATTGCCTCAGCGGGACCATCCCGTCTGAACTGGCTGACTCACGTCCGGTTGGAGTCAACAGATCGCAGTCGGAGTGCCAATGGACGGAAATCTGGATTGACCAGGAAGCCGCGTCGTTCGAGCCACGAATCATCGAGGTTTGTGCGACTTCGATGTGAAAACGAAGAACAAACGCCACACCACCAAGCGTCATCAGGATGGCAACAACCGTGGTCGGGCCGACGGCAGATCATGGTTTCTGGCGAACCTGCCGATCAATTGCCGACTCCGTGCGGCGGCGGCGTCGAATTGAGTCTGAAAGTTTTCAAGAAATCAACGCAAACCTGCGGACGCCGAGCGAAATATTGTCGCCGCTTTCTTCCTCCCGCGTGACAGCCTGCCATGATTCGATCCGGCCTCATACTGCTGTCGATATTCGCTTGCGTCTCGACGACGTTGGCCGAGGACCCTTCGCCAACTGCGAAAGCGAACGGCTCGCCGGTGTTTGAGTCGCAGGTGCGGTCGATTTGAAGACGCATTGCTTTCAGTGTCATGGCGAGGAAGAGATTTGACGGCTCAAAGCCGAGACCGTGCGTGATTCGATGCTCGCCGTTACCGGGACCATTCGCGAGACGAGGTACTTGCCGCGCTCGCCAGAGTGTTGCAGACCTACAATTCCGTCGGCATCACCAGCATCTTCGAGCGAACGATCGTCGGAGGACGAGCGGTGTTTCGGAAATAACGCCCGGACGTGGGTGTCCGGGTTATGTGGTGAATCCGCGTCTTTGGCGAGCAGTCACGATCGAGTAATCACGGACGTCGTGGATTTCGACATCGGACAGCACAAAGTGCAAGTTGTTGCGGTACCAATTTGGACTCTTCGTGACGAGAAACATTCGACCGCCGGGCTTGAGGGCGCGAGCAGCGGCTTCGATGAAGATCGCGGTGATCGCCCAGTTGGAATAGTACGGCGGGTTCGCCAGCACGAGATCAAAGGTACTCGGATAGCGGACGTGTCCTGAATCATCCAATTGAATTGACAGCGTCGAGCATTCGTCTTTGGAGACGGCTTCTCCGGCACGCGATGGTCCGGCGGGCTGATTGACGACTGTGAGCCCGTTGAGTTCCGCGCCGTGTAGCGTGGATTGGAGAGCACGCGGATTGGAGTCGAC
>QWQF01000013.1 GCA_003669125.1 Planctomycetota bacterium | reverse complement strand
GAATGTCATCTCAATCCGTTCCTTGAACGGCACGGCCTTGAAGTCGTGGACACCGACCTCGGCGAGTGGATCGTGCAACTGCGCGGCGAGGCTCCCAGCCACATCGTGCTGCCGGCGATTCACATCAAACGGGAAGAGGTCGGCGAACTGTTTCACCGAGTGATCGGCACGCCGAAAGGGCTTGCGGAACCGAAGCCGCTCGTCGAAGCGGCGCGGATCGAGCTGCGCAACAAATTCATGCGTACCGAAGCGGGCATCACTGGCATCAACTTCGCGATCGCCGAGACTGGCGGCTTCGTCGTCTGCACAAACGAGGGGAACGCGGACCTCGGCGTGTCGCTGCCGCCGGTTCACATCGCCTGCATGGGGATCGAGAAGCTGATTCCGAAAGCCGAGCATCTCGGCGTCTTCCTGCGACTGCTCGCGCGGTCGGCGACGGGGCAACCGATCACGACTTACAGCTCGCACTTCCACGGCCCAAAGCCGGGGGGCGAGCTGCACATCGTGCTGCTCGACAACGGCCGCAGCGACATTTTGGGGAGCGATGACTTTCGCCGCTCGCTGCACTGCATTCGCTGCGGAGCCTGCATGAATACCTGCCCGGTTTACCGTCGCAGCGGCGGGCACAGTTACGAAACGACAGTCCCCGGCCCGATCGGTTCGATTCTCGCTCCGTCGCGAGACGCTCAGCAATTTCATTCGCTGCCGTACGCGTGCAGCCTGTGCGGCAGTTGCACCGACGTCTGTCCGGTGAAGATCGACCTGCATCATCAATTGCTGACGTGGCGCAAGGAAATCGCCGTGCGCGGCCTCGTGCCGTGGTCGAAGCGGTTCGCTCTCGGAGCGGCCAGCTTCGTGATGCAGCGGCCGAGTCTGTTCGGTTTCGCCGGCTCGATGGGGCGAAAACTGCTGTCGTGGCTCCCGCGATTTCTGGTCTACAATCGCCTGAACCCGTGGGGGCAGAAGCGCGAGTTGCCGATCCCTCCGAAACGAAGCTTTCGCGAGTTGTATCGGCAACGGAAATCGAAGTAGCCTCACGAAAACTAACCCGAAGCGTCAGCGAGGGCGAACGCTTCACGGATTTTGATGGCTTGATCGTCGTCGTCAGAAGCGCCCGCCCTCGCTGACGCTTCGGGTTAGTGTGCCGGAGACTTGCCATGACATACCGAATGTTCGTGCCGTATTTTGCAATCCTCGCTGCTGGAGTGATCGCGACGGCTGCTGAGCCGATCAAAGTGCAATCGGCCTTCGTCCGGGTGCTTGAGGAGGCCGACATCCCGGCGCGAGAAGTCGGCGTGCTGGCAACGCTCGAAGTCCGCGAAGGGGATCTCGTCAAATCGGGGCAAGTGCTGAGTCGATTAGATGACGACGACGCCAAGCTGGCGGTGGCTCGCGCGGAACTCGATCTGGCGATTGCCGAGCGGCAAGCAAAGAACTCAGTGCCCGTTCGCACCGCCGAAGCGTTGCTGAAGGAAGCCGAGCAGGATCAGGCGCAGGCCAAACTGTCGCAGCGCATCGCGGCGATGAAAGCGGCCAACGACGTCGCCATCCGACATGCGGCAAAGTCACGTGACACCTCGAAGGCGGAGTTCGATCGTGCGGTGCAAGCTCGCAAGGCGTTCGAGAAGAGCATCTCGCAAACAGAACTGGACCGCCTCAAACTGGTCCTCGAGCGGAACGAACTCGAAATCGAGAAAGCACAATTCGAGAAAGACCTCGCCGACTTGCAGCAGCAAATCGAAGACTCGTCGATTGTCGAGCAGGCTCAGATTGTCGAGCGCCTGAAACTCAGTGTCGAGCAGGCTCGGTTGCAGAACGAGGTCGATGGGCTGACTCGCGACGTGAAGGCCCGCATGTTCGATCAGGCAAAATTGCAATTGGCACGGCGCGGTTTGCGTTCGCCGCTCGACGGCGAGGTGGCCGAAGTCTTTCGGCATCGGGGTGAGTGGCTCGAACCGGGGCAGCGTGTGATGCGGATCGTGCGGCTCGATCGGTTGAAGGTCGAAGGTTTCGTGGACAGCCGCGCGATCACCGGTTCGCTGCGCGGGGCCGCCGTTCGAGTCCGTGTCACTCCCAACGACGAAGACAAGCCGGTCACGGTCAAAGGGAAGGTCGTCTTCATCAGTTCGGAGATCGACGCGGTCAACGGTCAGGTCCGGGTCTGGGCGGAAGTCGAGAATCCCGATCTGGTGCTGCGTCCCGGATTGCCGGCGGAGATGGTCATCGACTCGACAAGCCGCACCGCGACGAACACCGTGTCGCCGGCCAAGACGAGCGGGGAGCGGTAGTCGCCATGTCCTCTTCCGCCTCGAACGCCGATGCGATCATCCCGTGGCGAATGCGGCGAGACCTGATCGCACTTGCCTCGGCTGGCGGAGATGAAGCGGGTTGGACGCTGAAAGATCCGCTGTCGCTGGCGTACTTCCGGCTGCGCGAGGCGGAGTATTCGGTGTTCCGGTTGATCGATGGTCGGAAAACTTACGGCGATGTTCTCGAAGCGTTGCGTCGCCAATTTCCGGCGGAAGGTTGGTCGCTCGAAAATCTGAAGGCGTTCGTGGGATCGCTGGTGCAGTCGGGGTTGTTGACCTCGCTGCTGCCGGGGCACGGGCGTTCGATCGCGAAACAGCAAGAACTTTCGAGTCGACGTGCGCGGCTTGGGCTGTTGTCCAGTCTGCTGTCATTCCGCTGGCGAGGCATCGATCCGGAGCCGCTGCTGCGGCGCGTCGAGCCTTGGACACGCTGGGTCTTTCGGTCTGTCACGCTCGCGGCGTGTTCGTCGTTGATCGTACTGGCGTTGTTGCTGGTGACTCTGCGCTGGGAGACGCTGGTGCGGCGCCTGCCCGATGCGACCGCGCTGTTCGGGTTGGGAAACCTCGTGCCGCTGGTCGTCATCTTCATCGGCATCAAGTTGCTGCACGAGTTGGGACACGTTTTGACCTGCCGCCACTTCGGGGGGGAATGTCACGAACTGGGCATTCAAGTTTTGATGTTCGTGCCGCTGTTTTACGGCGACGTGACCGATGCCTGGATGGTCTCGCGGCGTTGGCCGAGGATCGCGATCTCGGCGGCTGGCATGTTCGTCGAACTGGTGTTGGCCTCGATTGCGACGCTGCTGTGGTGGTCGAGCGTTCCGGGTTTGCTGAACTCGGTCTTCTTGAATGTGATGCTGGTCTGCTCGGTCAACACACTGTTGTTCAACGGCAACCCGCTGCTGCGGTACGACGGCTACTACGTCCTGGCCGATTGGCTGCGCCTGCCGAATTTGGCAATGCAAGCTCGGCAGACAGTGATGTCGCTGTGCGAGCGTTTCATCACGGGCATCAGCGACGATGACGTCGAACTCGATTCGCGCCGCTGGTGGACGCTGGTGATTTACGGAGTGCTGTCGGCGGTTTACCGGCTGTTCGTCACGGTCGGCATTGTGTGGTTCCTGCATCACTTCTTCGGCCGTGGACTGGGAATCTTCGCGACAGCGATTTCTGCGCTGCTGATCTTCGGAGCGGTCGTGACTCCCGTACGAGAATTGGTCGCGAGCATCCGACAGCGATCGAAGAATCCGATGTCGTCTCCTCGGCGGCTGCGAAACGGATTGGCAATTGTCGGTGTACTGCTTGTCGCGACGTTGCTGATTCCGCTGCCGTATTCGGTGAGTGCTCCGTTCGTGGTCTTTCCCGGAGACGCGCAGCCGGTGTTCGTGACCGTCGGCGGACGCATCGAATCGGCAGTGCCGTCCGGAACACAGGTTCGTGCTGGAGAACCGCTCGGCGAATTGGTCAACCACGAATTGTCGTTGCAGCACGAGCAGCGAGTCGCCGAGGTCGCGCGTCTGACCGCTCGGCTCAAGAATTTGGAAGCTCAGCGCAGCAACAACGAATCGGCTGCGATGCGTCTGCCGGCCACGCGCGACGAATTGGCCGGTGCTCGGCGACGGCTCGATCAATTGACGAGCGAAGTGCAACGCCTGCGACTCCTCAGCCCGTCTGAGGGAGTGGTGCTGCCGCCGCCGAATGTCATTCGACCGCGAACCGCGGAAGAGTCATTGCCCGATTGGCACGGCACGCCGCTCGACACGGACAACCTCGGCGCGACGGTGCGTGAGCAAACGTTGTTCTGCTACGTCGGCGATCCGGCTCGGCAAGACGCGCTGTTGCTCGTCGATCAAAACGCCGTCGAGTTCGTGCGTCCCGGCCAGCGAGTCCACCTGAGATTTCTCTCCGCCCCCGGTGTGCTCCGCGAAGGCCGCGTCGAAGAGATCGCGTCGGCTCGTTCGGAAGTTGTGCCGCGCGAGCTGACGGTCGCGCAGCTCGTTCCAGTGCGGCAGACGAGCAGCGGTTCCGCGCCGGCCGAGGTCTCGTACGAAGTTCGCGTCCGCCTGCTGGATGAGGGTGTCCGCCAAACTCCAACTGCCGCGCTGTACTCTCCCGGCAAGGCTCGCGTCGCTTGCGGCACTCAATCGCTCGCCGCGCGTTTTTGGCGGCTGCTGCGGAACACCTTCTCGGCCGAGTTGTCCACAACGAAATGAGCTCGCGTAGGTCAGCCTTTCCAGGCTGGAATGCCGGACCTACGGGGTTCGAGTGATCTGTGTCAGTTCGAGCAGCGCGCGGTGTCCGGACTCCACGGTGTGCTGACGCATCAGCCGCTGGTCTTCGTCGTACCACAGATCGACTTCGACATCGCCTCGGATTTGATAGCGCGTCGCGTTCACCAATTTCTTTTCGAGAGCGAGCTGCTCCTTTCCGACACGCTGCAAGGTTCCGGACAATTTGCGGCCCTTGTCCGCCTCGAACAACGCCAGCTTCTGGCCGACTTTGTGCGGTTCCGGTTCTCGCCAGTACGACGTGACCCAAACGTCCGCCGCGGTGCGCTGTGATTCGCCGTTGACCTCAATGGCCAAATCTTGCTGCTGAGCCGATGCCTGCACGACGTACTTGTCGCCGTTGTAGTCCGCTTCGTTGGCCAAGCGGAGCAATCGTCCGGACTTCCAAACTTCGGTCCCGGACGAGGAGTAGCGATACTTGTAAACGACGAAATTGAATGAGAG
>QWQF01000060.1 GCA_003669125.1 Planctomycetota bacterium | reverse complement strand
GTCAGCCACGGTTGGCCGAGTGGTCCAGCGTCCGTGCCGACGACGATCTTCAGCGGGGTATGGTCAATCTCGACTCGTTCCAGGATGCGAGTCGCCATTCGCTGCGGTGACGTCGGTGAATGCCGACGATCAGCGATGTGTCTTCCCCAGCGAGCACGGTCCACTTCCCACGGGTCGAGCCGCCGAATTTGCCGAGCGATGGCTCGTGACAGAGCAGCCGTTCGAGGAATCGGGATCGCTTGGTTGGCGGGCAGTCGAGCATTGTGTCGCTGCAAGTCGTCAATCACTCGCCGCACGACGGCCGAGATCGGACGTCGCGCCATCGTGAGGAAGAGATCCGAAATAGCTTGATCGACAATTTGCCGCAGGATCGGGAACCGCTTCAGCCAACTGTGCTGTCTGGCACGGCCACGTCCGCCGCGCTGGTTGGTTCGAGTCAGAAGCGACAGACGTTGTTGTCCTGATTTGGACCACGTTGCGTACAGCCGTCGCAGAGTTCTCGACGAGAATTGTGCTCCGTTCGTGCGCAGTTGATCGGCGCGAATTTGAAAGTCCTCGTCCGTCGGCTTGTGGCCCAGAGATGTCAGTGGCTCGATGGCCTGCCACCGGGCGAAGAGTTGTGCTTGATCGGCCTCACTGAGATCTGACAGAGCGATGGGTGTTAGGGCGGATGTTTCCTCCGTGGGTCTGCCTGTCGTGTCCGCGAATCGCAGTGTGCCGGAATTGAATCCGGCCAGGATTTCGGACTGCGACTGCGTTTGCTCGACGTTGAACTTCACGTCGAGGACAGCGAATTGATCGGAACCGAGTTGGCGGACGATGCGAAAAGCTCGGCCGTCCTGGAGCCACTCGGTCCCCATACCGAGTCGAATGGTTCCCATAAGATCGAACCTCCCGGATAGAGAAGAGTGGAATCGGAAATCGGTTCATAGCGCGGATCAATGTCGAGCCGCCCCGTGACGACCAAGTGCAGAACCGCTGCTCGGACTTCGTGCAGGCGATCCGGAAAACTAACACGCACACAGACGTCATTGATCGAAGTTGGCTGTTCCGCGACAAGCGTGAGAATCCGCTCGCACATCTCGGCGTCGGTCATGAGCCGTCGGTAGCGGCTCAGCAAACGCAAATTGCCCAGCAACGGACTGCGCCGGAGTTCTCGCTCCGTGAGGACGTGAAAACTCCAACCGTACTGTTCGGCGAAGCATCGTGCGACGGAGAGTTTTCGTTGAACGTCCGGCTTGTGAAGCTTGTCGAATGGTTTGACCTCGATCAGCCGAGTCGCACCGCTGGCCATGCGAACCAGGAAATCAGGCACGATGTAAGAGCAGTGCCACGGAGCAGTCGGCCGCGCAGCGTTGTGCTGTTCCAGCAACTGAATCTCCAGGCCGGTTTTTGTCTCGCGCCAGGCATACCAGATCTGAAACGGCTGCTCGCGGATCGTTTCCACGAGAGGGCAGTTTGCCAGGATCACGGCCGCAGCAGCTTCGAGTTGTCCTTGGCAGCGAATGGAACGGCCACCTTTTGGAAATGGAACCAAGACAAACGTGCCGGGTGTCCGGCGTCGAAGCCGAAATGTCGAGATGGAGTAACTCTCGGCTTCGACCGGGCTTGAAGAAACCGAGTTAATTGTCATGAAGACGCAATCCTCTGGGGCGATGTTGTCACGCCGCACGACCGGAGCGTGGTGTTGTGGTTCGGCGCGGAGTGGATTTGGTCGGCTCGTCTTTGACGACGACGGCCGGTTTCCTGCGCTGACGAGCCGCCAGCTTGCGGCTGACCAAATCGGTCAGTTTCTTGTCGAATTCATCTTGAAAGTCCGACCAAACGAACGGCAAACGCAGGGACGCGAGTGAGGTGGAGAGACGTTCGACATCCGCCAGCACTGGCGGCTTGGGAGCTTCGAATGCCGGACAGGCTCGCCACTGCGCTGGCCAGTGCAGAACGTGTAGCACCAAGCGTTGATCCGCGACGCGCAGACCGACGAGTTGCTGTCGCTCCGACATCGCCACGCGCCCGATGCCCCATTCGTCCGCTCGTGCCAACGCGGCGACCACCAATTGGTAGGCATCCGTCGCAGCCGCGTGAGCTGGGATCAGGTTGAGTGTCCGACCGGAGACCAACGAGACATCGACTCGGCGAGCGGGCAACAAGTGCTTGATGTGAATGACTTGGTCGTCGTTGGGTTTGAGCTCGTTCAACTCATCGTCCGAGAGAACGATGTCATCATCTGGCGCGAACTCGAACGCTTTCACGATTTGTTCCGAAAGCACCTCGCCGTGCTTTGGACATTTTCGAGGCTGTTGAATGCGGCTACCACATCCCGCATGGACCAAGTGCAATGGGCTGTCTCGCTGAGTCACGGCTGCCGAGTAACCCTTCACTGGAACATTGATCGCACCGAGCTTCAACATTCCCGACCAACTGCACCGACTCGCCGGCGGCACGAACGAGGGATTCTTATTGGCAACTTCTTGTGATGCCGAGGATGTTTTCGGCCGCTTCGCGCAGGCTGTGGTCATGACATGTCCTTATTTGTGAGAAAAAGAAACCACCCCTGGCGGTCCTCCATGACTGCCAGAGGGCGGGGGTTCGAGAGGATTCAGACTGGTTGGACTCAATCTTCGACAGGGGCAATCGCCATTGCGTCGCGTTGGAGTTGCGTCGGTTCGTCTCCGAGCAACTCGGCGACTTTGGACCAGAGATCCTTGATCTGCTTGGGCGAACTCGCGAGCCAGACTGAATCGAGGAGACCATCTTTCTCGACGCGCAGATTCAGGATGCGCCGGCCGATCTCACTCTCCGTCAGGAGTTCGTCTTCGTGGACGTTTTGCCGACGAGTGATGGCGGCTTGGACTTCGTGGTTGTGCTTACCGGACTGATAGACCGACAGTTCGTCGATGGTTTCGAGCGGCACACCGCGAACGCGGGCGAGCATCGTGCGGTTCAAGATGCGCTCGCGCTTTTCCAGTTCTTCTTCCTCGCGTTCGAGTCGGTCAATCTCTGCCTGCAAGTCGGCGAGATTCAGCGACTGCATCGCGCGGTCGTGGGCATCGCGTTTGACTCGTTCGAGCAAGTTGGGGTCTTCGGCGGAGATGGCTTCGATGCGCTTGTCGATGCGCTTCGACAGCCGCTCTTTCCAATGGTTCTTTTCGCTGACGCTGAGTCCGGGCATGAATTGGTCCTTTCAGGATGGAAGTGGGGAGAACAAACAAAAAAGCGCGAGCCACATCCGCCGGCCTTGCGGCTGGCGAACGTGACTCGCGTTGGGAGGCAGTCGAGGAAAAAGAAATCAGAGCGTGCTGAGTTCGCTGGCGAGCAAGTTCAGCGTGAGATCGCGGTCAACGGGCTGGCTGCGGAGCCAGCGGGCGAATTGATGCAGCATGAGTCCGGCTGCGATGTTGGCGGTGTAGATGGTTGAACGAGCCGTGCAGCGGCCTGGTTCGGCTTCGGTTTGGTCGAACAGCGTCGTGGCGTAATGGTCGCGATCCGATGAGTCCGTTGCGGTCAGGACGCGCATGACCTCGCCGAGCATTCGGCCGTCGGACCAGAAGTGGCATGTCGGGGCCACCGCTTTCCAAATCGCCGAGCGAGCAGAGATCGAATCGACGCAACAGAAGACCGCTTCGCCGATTTGCATCTTGGGACGGAAGCGATCCTCGACCGTCTCGACTTCGACGGTGGCATCAATCTGTCGGACATCGTTGGTGGTCGCGGAGACTTTCGATTGGCCGATGTCGGCCGCTCGATAGCCTTGGGTGGTGACGTTGGTGGCTTCGACGTGATCGAAGTCGATGAGTTGCAGATGACGAACGCCGATGGCCGCGAGTTGCAGAGCGACTTGGCGACCGATGGCTCCAACGCCGATCACGGTCACGAGCAGGTCTTGCAGTCGGCTTTGTGGCACGAGGTCCGCCTGTCGCTCGAAGCGGTGGGAAGTGTCAGACATGGACCACCTCCGCGAATGGCTCGGACGGGTTGAACTCTTCGTGCTGATAGGCAAGCTCTCGTTCGTCGTCAGGCCAGCCGAAGAGGTCGGCCCACTCTTCGTCGAGGAATTCATTGGTGCGCGGAACAGTGTCCGCAGGCCAGTCATCAATGATGGCAGGCGGTCGCGGTTGAGGCGGGAGGACGCATCGCTCGTATTCCGCTTTCCAGGCGGTGTGGTCACTGGCGGTGAAGCCTCGGCTGAAATCGACGGCTACTGGAATCTCCAGCGAACCGCCGGGGCCGACGTTGAATCGCAGCCGTGCATACGTTTGACCTTCTTGGGCCACAATGAACATGACCGCCCAATCGACCGAGCCGAAGCTGCAAGCGAATGTCTCTTCGTCACGCAGGCTCGGCGTCGCGGACGAGCCGGGATGTGTGTGAATCCAGACGCGGCCGAAGCGCGAGGGCTGCAAGCCTTGGTCAACTTGCGAATCGAAGAAGTCGGCGACGGCGGCATCGTCGAAGTGAACCGTCACGGAGGTGCAACTTTGTCGCACAAGCTGCACGTCTTCGATCCTCAGACAATCGTCGGCCGCCGAAATCCCGAAGCCACCCACTTCGGTCGGGCCGAGGTCTCGCAAGAACAACAACTTCGCCCACGCGGTCGGGCTGAATCGCAACGTCGGCTGGTACGGGCGCGGGTTCTGGTATGGGTTCGAGTGTCTCAACCACCGGCGGGGTTTCGTCCGCCGGCTCTCGGCAGTCTTCGCATTGTCCATCGAGTAAGCACTCCTCACAAAAGTCCTGGCCACAGTCGGAGCAACCTGACAAGCAGCCACGGCAATGGGTTTCGTCGCAGCCGTGGCATCGACCACGGCATTCGGAACAGCAGTAGTCGTCGCACTTCGCGCAACTGAGCGAGCAGTCGTAGCAGGTCGTGCCACCGCAACGGTTGCACGAGCAGATGTCATCGCTATTGACCGTGTCGCCACAGTCAGAGCAACTGCCTCCAGTCCACTGTTCGAGTCGGACGTAGGCGCTGCCAGCGTTATACGTTTGCAAAATCTGAGTCACGAGCAGAAAGAAGTCGCACAGCCGTCCTTGCTGCAACGCGGAGCGAATTG
>QWQF01000164.1 GCA_003669125.1 Planctomycetota bacterium | reverse complement strand
GCGCGAGTCATCATGGCTCAGAACCGCGACGAGGAAGCTCGGCGGTTGATCGAGCAACTCGAAGAACGGGGCTTCTTGGAGCCGGAAGCTCAGGCCATCAAGGACGAACTTGAAGTTCGTGCTTCGGCCGAAGAATCGGGCGGCGTCGAAGAGGCTCGTCAAGCGGCTGCCGCGAATCCGAATGACCTGTCGCTGCAAATCGGCCTTGCCGATGCGCTCGCCGTCGCTGGCAAACACACCGAGGCCTTGGAACTCTGTTTGTCGCTGATTGCTCGCGACAAATCTGGCATCGGCCCGCAAGCCAAAGAGGCGATGGTCAAAATCCTCGGTTTGCTAGGCCCGGCATCTGAACTCGCCGGCGAGTACCGCCGTAAACTGGCAACGGCGTGGTACTGAATTGTGGGGCAGGTTTTTAACCTGCCCGGCCGGTTGCTCATCAAGTTGTCCACCGAAATCAGAGCCGATCGTTCTTTCACGATTGCCGGGCAGGTTGAAAACCTGCCCCACGTTTGAGGCCGCATGCCCGACAACCGTTCCCAATCGCTGGTCAGCACTGCCTGGTTGGTCGTGCTGCTGCTCGTCCCGGTCGCGTTGCTGAATTATCTCGACCGGCAAATGCTCGCGGCAATGAAGTCGTCGATGATGCACGACATCCCGGACATCGCCACGAAGGCCAACTGGGGCTTCGTACTGGGATCGTTCAAGTGGGTGTATGCGGCGCTCAGTCCCGTCGGCGGCTACTTGGCCGATCGAACCAGCCGGCGGCATGTGATCGCGGCCAGCTTGTTCGTGTGGTCCGCCGTGACTTGGGCCACCGGACATGTCGAGTCGTTCCAGCAACTGGTCTTCGCGCGAGCGATCATGGGAATCAGCGAAGCGTTTTACATTCCGGCCGCGCTGGCGTTGATCACGGACTTTCATCTCGGCGAGACACGTTCGCGAGCGGTCGGTCTGCATCAGATGGGAATCTATGCTGGGATCATCATCGGCGGCTTTTCTGGCTATGTAGCGGACAGCCCAATCTTTGGTTGGCGATTCGCCTTCAGCGCGTGTGGAGTTGTTGGAGTGGTCTACGCGCTGCCGCTGTTCGTCCAGTTGCGGAATCCTCCGCGACCGGCCGAGAGCCGTTCGCAGCCCGCGCCCTGGACGGCGGTTCGAGAATTGTTTGGCAACATCGGCTTCGTGCTGCTGGTGCTGTACTTCACGCTGCCCGCGATGGCGGGCTGGGTTGTGAAGGACTGGATGCCGGACATCCTCAAAGAGCAATTCGGACTCGGTCAGGGCAAGGCTGGGATGTCGGCAGTCCTGTACGTGCAAGTCGCTTCGTTGATCGGCGTGGGGATTGGTGGCTGGTTGGCGGATGGGTGGATGCGACGCTCGAATCGCGGCCGCATCTTTGTCAGTGCGATCGGCATGTCGTTCTTCCTGCCGGCACTGTTCGGTGTGGGCAATGCCGGAACGTTGAGCGTTGCGATTGGGTTTCTACTGCTGTTCGGACTTGGATGGGGATTTTTTGATTGCAACAACATGCCGATTCTCTGCCAGCTCGTGCGGCCAGAACTGCGAGCGACCGGCTACGGATTCATGAACCTCGTCAGCATCAGTTGTGGAGGCTTCGCCGATTGGGGCTTCGGAGCCTTGCGAGATCGCGGCGTGCCGCTCAATGTGATCTTCGGCGTGTTCGCCGGAGTCGCGTTGCTGTCGGTTGTGATCGTGTTGCTGATTCGGCCCAAAGAAACATCTGCATCAGGAGTTTCCGCATGAGACCATTCCTCGTCGTCGCATTGCTCATGGTCGCTGTGATGGCCGGTTCGCCGGCAATCGCGCAAGACAAGTTGCCGCCCGGCGTGCTCAAGTCTGAGTTTGTGTACGAGACCGCTCCGTTTCCAAGCTGTCATGCTTCGACCATCGCGGAGACGGCCAAGGGCACGCTCGTTGCCGCGTGGTTTGGCGGGAAGTATGAAAAACATCCCGAAGTCGGCGTGTGGGTGTCACGGCAGGTCGAGGGTCGTTGGACTGCGCCGGTCGAAGTTGCCAATGGCGTGCAGTACGAGAAGTCGGATGGTTCGGTGCATCAGCATCCGTGTTGGAATCCGGTGCTGTTCCAACCGAAGAGTGGGCCGTTGCTGTTGTTCTACAAAGTTGGCCCCAGTCCCAGCACTTGGTGGGGCATGTTGATGACCAGTGACGACGGCGGCGCGACATGGTCAACGCCGCGCCGATTGCCGGAACACATCGACGGACCCGTGAAGAACAAACCGGTGCAACTCCCCAACGGCAATTTGTTGTGCCCTTCAAGCACCGAGGCCGACGGCTGGCGAGTTCATTTCGAGCGAACCAGTGATCTCGGCCGAACGTGGCAGCGCACGGGACCGGTCAACGACGGCAAAGAATTCGGCGCTATCCAGCCGAGCATCTTGTTCCTCGGTGGCGAGAAGTTGTTGGCTGTCGGACGCACGAAACAAGGCAAAGTCTTTCAAGTCGTCTCCGACGACCTGGGCCGCACCTGGGGACCGCTGACGGCGACCTCGTTGCCGAACCCCAACGCAGGGACGGATGCGGTCACGCTCAAAGATGGCCGGCACTTGATCGTCTACAACCACACACCGAAGGGCCGCTCGCCACTGAACGTCGCGGTCTCGCGAGATGGCAAGGACTGGCAACCCGCGCTGGTGCTCGAAAGCGAACCCGGCGAGTACAGTTATCCGGCGATCATTCAAACCGCCGACGGACTCGTCCACATCACCTACACCTGGAAGCGTCAGCGCGTGCGCCACGTCGTCCTTGATCCTTCGAAAACGATCGGGCGATGACGGTCACTGCCATCCGACAGGTGGCAGCGATAAATTCGTCCGACTTGCAAGCGAAAGGGCCTCGATCCATGCTGTTCGACACGCACACGAACCTGATGTGGTATCCCGACCATTTGTCGGATGAGTTTGTGAAATTCGCTTGGGAAGCCAAACGGGCCAAGATGCGGCTGTCGCAGGACGTCTATTTTGCCGGCAGCGATA
This sequence comes from Planctomycetota bacterium, assembly GCA_003669125.1. Taxonomy (GTDB): domain Bacteria; phylum Planctomycetota; class Planctomycetia; order Planctomycetales; family Planctomycetaceae; genus SXKJ01. The sequence goes on along the minus strand of QWQF01000164.1, from coordinate 50,558 downwards.
TTCAGGAACAGAACGCCTTCGATTCTCGGCCGGAGCAACTGCTGGCGGCGACGGCCGATGCCGACAAGGTCATCGTGTTCGGCATCAAGGCTCCGTTCACGGGGATCAACGCCGATCAGGAGTTGATCGCCAAGTTCGTCAAAGAACATTCCGACCGCTTCATCGGCTGGTGCTCGGTTGATCCGAACGATCGGGACTGCGTCGAGCAGCTCGAATACTACGTCAACGGTCTGGGGCTGCGCGGTTTGAAGTGCTCGCCGATTTACCAGAACTGGGATCCGCAAGACCCGAAGCATCTTCCGCTTTTCAAGAAGGCGGAATCGCTGGGCATTCCGGTCAACATCCATCAGGGGACGTCATTCGTCCGGCCGGGGCCGTTGAAATACGCGAACCCGATTCAGCTCGAGGACATCGCGATCGCTTGCCCGAATCTGCGCATCGTCATCGCTCACATGGGACATCCGTGGGAGACTGAGTGCATCGTGTTGATTCGCAAGCACCCGAATCTGTTTGCGAATATTTCCGCGCTGCATTATCGCCCGTGGCGACACTATCAGGCTTTCATCACTGCGATCGAATACGGCGTCGAACACAAGCTCATTTTTGGTTCGGACTTTCCCTCGGCGACCGCGGCCCAGGTGATCGCTGGACAGAATAAAGTCAACGACATCGTGGCCGGGACGAATTTCCCGAAGGTCTCGGCCGAGGTCATTCACAACATCATCTACGAGAATTGGAAACGGTTCTTGCCCGAGTACGCGTAGCCGTTGGCCTTGCCAGTCACCTCTGCCTTTGGGAGAGGGGCAGGGTGAGGGACGTCGCGAAAATCGACTGCCATGCCGCCATCGAAAAGTTCATTCGGATCGGGAGTCAAAAACAGTCCGAAACCCTCATCCGGCCTTCGGCCACCTTCTCCCAAAGGGAGAAGGAATCGAATCACCTCGAACGACAAAGGAACGCCATGAACACGAAACCAATCACTTCGGCCACGTTGGCTGCGTCGGTGATCTCGGTGCCGCCGCTGGCGCGGAATGCCGATGGCTCATTCAATCGCGAAGAAAATCGCAAGCTGATTCGGCATCTGGAAGGTGGCGGAGTCTCGACGCTGTTGTACGGCGGGAACGCGATTCTGGCTCACATCTCGATCAGCGAGTATGCCGAGATGCTGGCGATGTTGACCGAGCTGTCGGGTGAAAAGTCGCTGGTCATCCCGTCCGTCGGTCCCGGCTTCGGCATGATGATGGATCAGGCGAAGATCCTCCGGGATTTCGCGTTCCCAACGGCGATGATGCTGCCGAGCCGCGATGTCGTGACGTCCGATGGTGTCGCGTCCGCGCTGCGGCGATTCGTCGAAGTGATGCAACGGCCGGCGGTGCTTTACATCAAGAACGACGGCTACATCGAGATCGACGCCGTGCAGCGGCTGGCGAAAGATGGCCTGCTGTCGTGGATCAAGTACGCGACGGTGCGAGACAATCCCGTCAACGACCCATACCTGCGGCAGTTGGTGGATGCGGTTGGTCCGTCGCTGATCGTCAGCGGCATCGGCGAGCAACCGGCGCTTCCGCATTTGCGCGAGTTCGGTTTGGCGGGCTACACCTCCGGCTGTGTCTGCGTGGCTCCGCGTCTGTCGATGCAGATGCTGCGAGCGATCAAGGCCGGCGACTTTTCGACGGCCGAACGCATCCAGTCGATCTTTCGGCCGCTCGAAGATCTGCGGAATGCGATCAACCCGATTCGCGTGCTGCACACGGCGGTGAGCCTCGCCGGGATCGCCGAAATGGGACCGATTATCCCGCTGCTTGCGGAAGTGAATGCTGCCGACCGGCCGGCGATCAAAGACGCGGCGACAAAATTGCTTCACCAAAACTGACTCAATCAGCCGGGTTGTCCGAATCGTCGAGCAAGTCGTTTTTGGGAGAGTCGTTGCGTGGTGAATGATCAGACGAACGCGGATCCGGGGCTGTTTGATGCCTTGATGGGAGATGGCCGACCTCTCTTGAAGCTCACCGGACTTGCGTTGATCGGCTCTGGTCTCTTCGCGTTTTTTCTCGGCGCGACGGGGCATTTCCTGCCGCAGGACATTGCCTACCTGGGGATGAATGCCGACGAATTGTGCTCGTTGGCCGACTCGCGAGTCGTCTATTTCATGGTCCACGACCGCGTCTCGTTTGGCGGCGCGATACTTGGCGTAGGCACTCTTTACTTATGGTTGGCGGAGTTCCCGTTGCAAGCGCGGCAAGGCTGGGCGTGGTGGGCATTGCTGATCAGTGGCGTGATCGGCTTCGCCAGCTTCCTGGCGTATCTCGGCTATGGCTATCTGGATTCCTGGCATGGAATGGCGACGCTGGTGCTCCTGCCGATTTTCGCAACAGGGATGTTCAAATCGCTGGCGCTGGTTCGGCCACTCCCTTCGATTCGGCTCGCTCTCACGACACGCTCCATCGGTTCGTGGCGGAGTGCTTCTGAATTGGGTCGTCTCTTGCTCCTGGTGACCGCGTTCTGTCTGGTCGCCGGCGGTCTGATCATTATGGCGGTCGGGATGACAAGCGTTTTCGTTCCACAAGACTTGGACTACATGCAGTTGACCATGTCCGATTTGCAGAGCGCGAATCCTCGTCTCGTGCCGCTCATCGCCCATGACCGCGCGGGCTTCGGCGGCGGCGTTTGCTGCTGTGGGATCACAATGTTCCTCTGCGTTCTTTGTGGCACTCCCTCACGAAGTCTGTGGCAGGCGCTATTCATCACCGGCACGTCTGGCTTCGGCTCGGCCATCGGAGTTCATTATCCCATTGGCTACACAAATTGGTTTCACCTCGCGCCGGCCTATCTGGGTGCCGTGATGTTCTTTTCGGGGATGGCCCTGACGTTCCCACGGTCGTCGGCTGCGGTGCCTCGGACTTCGTGAGCACCCGAATGTTTGCCATCACGCCGCAGCCGCTCCGCGAAGTACCGGCAGACTTTGGCGAGCGGTCATCAAGTGAATCGCTGCCGTGAGGCCGTGCAGAGCTTCATCGATTTGCTGCGTCTCTCGAAGGACTCGCAGGTTGTCGGACAGGACGGCTTGAGTCTCGGCCAGTTTGCCTTCGCCGCGAGCGATCGTTTCCAACGATCGAGCCAGTCCCGCGAAGTCGTCGCGGACGGCGACCGCTTTTTCGACGGTCGTTTGAATCAACGACAAGTGTTGTTCCTGTTTGTCGTCGACCATCACCAGCGACTGCTGCATCCGTTCGGCAAGGTTCGTGTCGTAGTCCTGGTGCCGTTGCTGCAAGACGTCGAGCGCGACTTGCCAGGATTGCAGTTCGTGCTGCTGACGCTGGTCGAAGCGTTGGAACACGGCATCGAGCGTGCGGCCCCAAATCTCGATTTGGCCTTTGAGCGTCGTGTCGATCGAAGCCAACGCCTCTTGATTGGCGGACTGCACGACCGACAGGAACGGCAGGATGCTGGGGTCTTTGATCTCGAAGCGGTTCAGCAGTTCGCGCTCGATGAAGCGGTCGATCGCGTGGACGATGCCCCGTTCGATCCGTTCGCACACGAACAGCGAAAACATCATCGTCATCGCCGCCGCGAGAGCGCAGGTCGTCGTGTTGAACGCGGAACCCATCTCGCTGACGACACCCGGCAGTCGTTCGACCAGGTCGTCAAACGAGATGCCGCTCAGAGCCGTGCCGAAGTGAATCACGGTGCCGAGGAAGCCCAACACCGGCGACACGCCGCTGACGAAGCGAATCAAGCCGTAGCTGGAATGCGAGTTCTCGTCATCGAGATCGGCGAGGTATTGCAGGTGCTCACGATAGTCGTCGGCGGTTCCTTTTTCGGTCACGAAGCCGAGCGCCGCCGTCAGCCGCTTACCGATCTTCGAGTCTTGCAGCCATTGCGGCTGGGAATGAATTAGGTCGAGCAACGCCTGCGCGTTCGCGGCCGGCTCGCGACCGTTTCGTTGGGGCAGCCACTCGTGCCGCAGGGCGAGGCTCTCTTTCGGGAACGCGGCGACCTTCAGCAGCACGTCCATCAAACCCCAGCAGAAGAGGGCGACGATGACGTACTCGACGGCGTGCTCCGTCGTGTAGCGGTACAACATCGTGTCTCGCAACGGCGTGAAGAAGACGAGTGCGTAAAAGCCAGCCGTCGCGGCGACGCCGAGCAGAAACGAGAAGCCCATCCCCTGACGGCGAGTTGTTTGCGGTTGTGACGACATCAATTTGTCCTTCTGAATTCGATTCGGTCATTGCGCTGCGGACCGACTGCCGTTGGGCGAACCCATGATGGGTGTCCCTGCGGGCAGCGGACGAGCGGCCACGGTGAAGCCCTCGCGATGTGAGAGAGCCTGAAGTTTGCGGAACAAGACGAAGCTGTCGGGATAGACCCAAAACGTGATCGTGCTGCCTGGCTCGGCTTTGCGGAGTTCGTTGCGGAATGCGGAGTCGGGTTGCAACGCGACGTCGTTGCGTTCACCCGCCAGATCGGATTCGGGCAGGAGTTCAAACTGCGAAACGGCGGCTCGGATCATGCCGAGTTGTTGCTGGGTCTCGATCACATAGGTGAGATTCCAGCCGCGCACCGGGCCGACTGCGCCGGAGTATTTCTTCAGACGCAGGATGACATCCCTTTGTCGCTCCATTTGTGCCTTCATGCGTTCGACGAGCTCTTCGATGGGCACGACCGTGACGGCACTTCCCTGGCAGCGAAAGTGCAGTTCGGTTTCGTTTTCGCTGATGACTCGGCTGACCGGCGTGATGCGGTGTTCGAGTTGTTTGACGCGGTTCGGCTGTTTCTCGGCGGCGGTGACTTCCGCCTGTCGTTTCTTCAGCCGCACTCGCACGGCGCGGGCAGCGGTCTCCAAGAGTTCCGATTTCTGTTGGTCGTCACGCAACGCTGCGAACTCGCCTTCGAGGTTTGAGGCTAATGCGGTGAAACGATTCTTCTGCACGGCGCCTTGCGATTGCAGTTCCGTCAGCTTGGTTTCGTCGGCATCGGTCGCTTGACGCAACCGGTCGAGCTCTTGCTGCAACGAATCGGACTTCGATTGCAGTTTGGCGAGTTCGCGTTGGCGAGCGGCCTTCGTTTCGTCGTCCACCGGTTCTGCGGCGATCATGATTGGCGGGAGTGTTTCGACCGACGTCGTTTCAGACGCTTCTTCGGCGAGATTGACGGGCGCAGTCTTGGCTCGAATTCCGGCCAGCACCATCAAGATGATCAGAATTCCGACGACATTGGCGACGACGTCGAGAAACGAGTCGGAGCCAAATTCCATTTCTTCGCGTGGCTTCTTGCGGCGACTCATCGAGCACCTCCGCCAGCCGGTGTCGTCGCGCGAGAGCGGGAAGTCTCGCGCGACGGCTTCGCAGTGTCGGGATCGGAATCGAGGTACTCGACGTTCGATACGAGGCCAAGGTCGAACAGCGCGGAGTTCAGTCGCTGATGAACCTGCTCACCACCGGGGACGACTTCGTACTTGATCGTCGGCACCCAGTGATAACCGTCACCGGCGTTCGGCCAGTCGGATTGCACGTGGTCCATCGCGATCAAGACCCGGTCGATCAGACTCTCCGTCTTCACGCCAGCTTCGATGGGAATTTCGTACTGGGTGCCGATCAGCACTCTCCGAGACGAAATGCGCATCGGGATCGCTTTTTCGAGTCCGATGCCGGAACGAGGCATCAAGTATCGCCGCTTCATGCGGGCGAGGTTGCCGTTGTTCGAGGAGCCGTTCGTCGAGTTGTTCGCGGCACGAGGATCGTTAATCGGTCGAGAGCTGGGACGCGACGCACTGGGTTTGTTCGCAGGTGCTCCGGGAACTCCGTCCTTTGACGAAGCGGTCTTCGTACGCTCGCCGCTGAATGGAAACGGCTTCGAATCGTCGTTGTCGTAACGTCGCGCATTCGACTGCGGCAGCGGTTCTTCGGAGGGTTCGCCGCCGAGTTGGGAGCGACCGGTCTGCGTGAAGTCCTGTCCCTCTGCGCGTCGCTGGCCGATGGGAGGCGCCAGCCCTCCGTTTCGTGGAACGGCGTCGGAATCAGAGGTGTCCGCGGAGCCAACGCCTGCTGCGAGCCGGTTCAACGGAGTCCCAGATGCTGCTTGCCCGTTGGACGAGGCTGATGCCGCTGGCCCGCCGGATTGCGAGGCAGCCGTCGATCCATTGTTTGAGGATGAATTCGCCGACGCGCTGGGTTTCGGACGATGGAATCCCGTTGGCGAATCGCTGGTTTCCTTCGGAACGAAAGTTCGGGCGTCCGGATCGAGTTGCAACTGATCTCGTTGTTGATCGCGCTGACGAGCCAGTGCCAGCAACAACTTGTCACGCTCACCCAAAACCTGTGTGATCGCGGCTTCGCAAATTTGTTTGGCTTCGGGATCGGGATTGGACGAGTCGATCTCCATCTCATCGGTGATGAGTTCGTAGCCGTGCGGCACTTTGAGCTGTGTCAGAAAGTTCTTCGCGATGTGAAACGCGACGGCTCCGTTCGGCCGAATCAGCAGCAGCACGTACGGTTCTCGCTCTTTTTCGTTGAGCGCGGCCAGGTCGGTCTTGATGGAATCGGCATCCTTGGTCGGATCGGCGTCTGCGGAGTGAACTCGTTCGTAGGCATTCCAGTAGTGGACCAGTTCACGGGACGCCATCAGCAGCGGGTTGAAGCCGGTCGTGAATCCATTCAGGTCGGCGGGAGACAATCGGATGTCCTCGGGCAGGAAGCGAATGTAGTCCTGAGTGCATTCAATGAGGATCGGCCGCTTGGTCGTCCCGGTGCGGCCGTCGAAGGGCATGAACGCGAACTTGCTTTTCGTTGTCTTCTGTCGCTCGACGGCTTTTGCGAGTCGCAATTCGGCGTCCGTCAGATCGCTTTGCAGCGAGTCGGTCTCCACCTGCAATCGCTGTCGTTCAGAGGCCGCCTCTTCTTGCTGAGTACGGATTGCTTGGAGTCGATCCTCGGTCGAGGCCGCTTTGACCTTGGTCCGCATCACGGCTGACTGAGCCGTTGCCAACTGGTTCTTCATCTGCGAAAGCTGATTCCGCAGAACGTCCCGTTCCTCGATCAGTTGCTCGATACGAGTTTTCCATTCGGCGGCTGGATCGACTTCGGGTTCCGGTTCGGTCGCGACGACGACTGGGGCGGGGACCGCAGCGGGCGGTTTCTCGGATTTCAGCCGTTGTTGCATCACGGCTTGTTTTGCCTTGTCGACGGCAGCCGCTCGGATGCGGCTCGTCGCGACCAACAGCAACAAAATCAGCGACCCCATCGTGCAGACCAGCACGTCGAGAAACGGAAACAGCGACACTCCGGCAGTGTTGGCTCTGTGTCGGCGGCTCATGGTGCTCCGTCGAGTGTTTTGACTCGTGGGAGACCGACCGATTCGGACACGATCGCGCAGCCATCGCGGAGCACGTCGCCGTGCGCCGACGACGAGGCTGTTTTCGCCTGTGTCATGATCCCCCCTTGTCGCGGCCGGCAACAAATGCCGAAGCGGCGGCGAGGCCGTCGCTGTGACCGCTACGACCCATAACATCGGCGCAGATTCACAGCCGGTTGAATCCAAACTGCGGCTTGCTCGGAAGTCAGCTTCCTTCGGCCGGTTTCGCCGCTGGTTTGGCCAAGATCAACGAACGCCGCGCGGACGCTGGCAAGAGCGTGAGGGCAGGGATATCGTCACGCATCTTTGAAACTCGGCTCAACGCCTGACAGGGAGTACTCATGTCGGATCAAGCTCGCTCGTCCTCGCCCGGATCGTTTGAAGCTCCGCATCCTGGTTCCAAAAACATGCCGCGCTGGACGACGGGCGAGTTGATTGACGCTCCGAGGTTCACGAAGCAAAGCCTGATGGCGATGATCGGCCCGGGACTGGTGATGGGAGCCTCAGCCATCGGCGGCGGAGAGTGGCTGTCGGGTCCGGCCGTGACGGCGAAGTACGGAGCCGCGCTGTTGTGGGTCGCGACAGTCAGCATCTTGGTGCAGGTGCTCTACAACATCGAAATCAGCCGCTACGCGCTCTACACCGGCGAGCCGATCTTCACGGGAAAGTTCCGCATTCCACCGCATCCGATGTTTTGGTTGGTGTTCTATCTGGTGCTCGATTGGGGCGCGATCTTCCCGTATCTCGTCGTCGGCGCGGCGGTCACCATCGAGAAGATGTTCATCGGTGACAACTTCGATCCGGAGATCACACATTGGTGGATCCACAAACTGGTCTCGACGGGTATTTTCGTGCTCTGCGTGCTGCCGTTGCTGGTGGGAGGCAAGGTCTTCAACTCGCTGAAGATCATCATGTCGGCGAAGCTGGTGATCGTGATCGGCTTCTTGCTGTTTGTGTCGGCGGTGTATTCGCGACCGGCGCATTGGTTCGAGATCGCCTCCGGGTTGTTCAAAGTTGGGACCGTTCCAATCGTCCAAGGTGAGGATCGCAACGGGAATGGAATTCTCGATCCTGGCGAAGACTTCGACAGCGATGGCCATCTGGATGTCGTTGAAAAGGGATTGCCGAAGACGGTGGATACGAACGGCGATGGCAAGCCCGATGCTTGGGAGAAGGACAGCAAGGGCAAGCCGATTTCATTTGCGGACGAGGACAGCGACGGTAAACAGGACGGAGCGAACATCGACAATTTCGTCGTTTCGTTCCTCACCGAGGGCCGTTGGCCGAAGGTGGATTGGTCGTTGATTGGGTTCATCGCGGGGTTGGCCGCCATCGCTGGAAACGGTGGGTTGACCAACACTCCGATCAGTAATTTCACGCGCGATCAAGGTTGGGGCATGGGGCATCACGTCGGTGCGATCCCCAGCATCGTCGGCGGGCACGGCATTGAACTGTCGCATGTCGGCTGTGTGTTTCAGGTCACGGAAGAATCTTTGCCGCGCTGGAAGCGGTGGTATAAGCACGTGGCTCGCGATCAGATTTGCGTTTGGATGATGGCCTGCCTGATCGGCGTGTCGCTGCCGAGCATTCTGTCGGTCGGGTTCATGCCGCGAGGCACCGAAGTGCCGGGCGCGGTGGTGGCCTCGATGACCTCCGAAGGTGTCGCCAAGACCGTCATGAATCCGACCCCAGGGACATTGGCCGCGCTCCCCGCGTTTTCCTGGCTGACCGGATCGAGTTGGGCGGAGAGTCTCCGCATCGCGACGCTGTTCTGTGGATTCCTGGTGTTGATGACCAGCATGATCTCGACGATCGACGGCTTCGTGCGCCGCTGGGTCGATGTCTGCTGGACCGCCGTTCCGCGCTTGCGGGAGCTCGACACGAAGTTCATCAAGTACCTCTACTTTTTCGTATTGGTGGGCTATTCGATGTGCTGCCTGACGATCATCTGGCTGGCCGGCAGCGAACCGAGCACCGTCTTTAAGCTGGCGACGACCGGCTACAACTTCGCGTTCGCCTTCAGTTGCTGGCACACGATCGTCCTCAACACCACGCTGCTGCCGCGCGAGTTGCGTCCGCACATGGCGATTCGCGTGCTGATGGCGATTGGCGGCGTTTACTTCTCGTTCTTGGGCGTGATGGGCGTGCTCAAGTTCGCGGGACTCGTGTAACGGGGTTGGGTGTGCGAATTTCAGATTTCGCCGGCCGAGATTTTGCGACTTCTCAAACCTCCTTCGGCGAAATCTGAAATTCGCACACCCGACCCCTTGGTTGCTCTTCGGCCGGTTGCGAAACTGCCGCTCGAAAGTTCTTCTGTGCCTGCCGGGAATCGCATTGTTTATGTCGGAAAGTCAGCCAACCGGGGATTCTGCCGAGACAACTCCGCCTGAGCCGGAGAGTTTGCCGAACGCATTCACACCCAGCGTCCCGAAGGATGTCCCGACCGCCGCGCTGGCCAGCGGTTTTCAGGACATTCTTGGTTATCTGAACTTCTCCGGCGGCAAACCGGATGTGAAATTTCAGGATCGGCTGAATCGCTGCCATCCGGAGTGGGGTTGGCCGAACCCGTGGGATTCGTTTGAGGCGGCGCTGCTTGCGCGGCTGAGCGAACTCGAAACGACGTCAGCGGCGTTCAAGGATTCGGGGCAGGCAAGGGCGGTGCTCCACCTCACGTTCCATGAGTTGTGGCCGGCGTATCGGCGGCATCATGGAGACTTGCTGTTTCATCTCAGCGACGCTGATTTTCAGCAGCCTCTATTTCTTGCTCGATTGTTTGAGGCGGTCCTGGCTCAGGGTTCGCCGTGGGATGAGACCGAGCGGATCGTCAGCGGCGCGATCGAAAGTCTCAATGACTTCATTGGCTTCCGGCCGGTCGCGGTGCTCGAAAACGACCGCAAGATGGAGCCGTATCCCAAGGAGCGATTCCGGCCGGTGCCGATCTATTTTCAAGGAGTCGGAGCAGGACGCGGGCCGTATCAGGAACTCATCAAGCGGACGATGGAGCTGATGCAAGGGGTGCCGGCGAATCTGTTGCAGAACGCGTACTTCGATTTGCGGAATCTGGACGAGATTGCGTGCGACGTGCGTGCTCACGATCACAACCATCCGGTTTACAAACGCACGAACTACATGTTCGGCGAGTGGGATCCGCACCTCATCGACAACAAGGGAAACTTCCGCCGGTTCATCCTGCGAAAGATCATTCTTGACTCGCTGCTGAATTGGATGGCCGAGCAAACCGAACAACCGCCAGAGGAATCGCTGTTCGACGCGGCCTCGGTGCTGTGCGGCACCATGCTGATGGCGTCGGCGATCAGTGGAGCGGGGCCGGACACACACGACTCAACGATCACACTGACCTCGCTGTTGCCGCGAGTCGCTCGGCAGCGCGATGCGTTTTACGATCGACTGTTGGACGACGCGAAAGGCGAACGTGCCGAACGTCTGAGAGATGCCGCCAAGAAAACGCAGCAGCCGTTCGGGCATGTGCGGCAGTCGCTCAACTTGTATCTTGCGAATTACGGAGCGAGACAAATTCAGTACCGGCATCTCGCGGGGTTGTACGCGATGCTCGGCCGGCCACAAGCCGCGCGAGAAACCGCCGCCGTCATTCCGTCGGTTGCTGCGAGATTCGCGTGCGAAGTCCATTGGAGAATCACGGCGGCGCATCGGCATCTGAGTTCGGGACAGCTTCTGCCGGCGGTCTCGCTGATCGCGGAAATCGAGGACCACTTCAAACGCGGCATCGAATGCGGAGCGTTCCCCGATCCGTGGAACATCCTCGGCTTTCAGGGTCAAATCCCACTGTTCTCGTCGCGAGAGGACAGCATTCCTGATCAACGGCTCGAAGAGTTGCTGTCGATTGTCGAGCAATACCTCTCGGTCTATTCGCGAGCCTTGGGCGAGTCGGCGGCACAAGGAGACCGCGAACTGACGCGACGACTCTCGGATTGCTTTCGCACGTTCGCCGAATACTGGGACCAGTTCGCCAGCGTCACGGTCGAAGACATGCCGCACGTTGCCGGCCGCGAGAGTTGGGAGTCGGCCACGCACGTTGCCGACGTCCTCTCCGAATGGCGCGCGGCGGGTGAAGCGGCGGGCGACGTGAGCTTTTGGCGGCGGCACATCGACCGCTTCACGACAGCCAAGTCGTATGCTCTCGTCGTGAAAGCGTTGCTCGAAAAGGAAGACTACGTCGCCGCGATGGCGCTGCTGATGCAGTGGCTCAGCCAGAACGAAGAGGTCGGCGTCGAGTCCGGTTCCTACTCGCTGCCGGCGCTGCTGACCGAATGGATGACGCAAGTCACCGCCGAATCGGCAGACGGCTCGCAGCCTGACCGCTGGCCGTTGATCCGGCGGTTCTTCGCGTATCTCGAAGTCAACGCTGGTGAGTTCTGGGAAGTCCCCGTGCTCGACGGACTGGCAGATGACCTGCCCAAGAAAAAACCGAAGCCGAAGCCTGAGCAGGATTCACTGGACGAGGATCTCGACGATTTTGATGACGATGACGGAGCATTGCTCGATCCGGACGACGAGGACGAGGACGACGAAGACAATCTGTTTCGCAACGCGTACGAAGATGTCTCGTTCAAAGACAGCGCGGACGACGGAGTCTCCGGTGAGCTGATGGAAGACGGTGCCTCGACCGGTTCGACGGAGATGGAGTATCTCAGCAAGGCGCTGGAGCCGCGACTGAAGTTTTCGGTCACGCTGGCTCAGGTCTGGCAGATGGCGGTCGCGTGCCTGATGCGCAACCCGCCCGCCGGACTGCAACGCAATCCGAAAGAGGCCCGGCGGCCGGATCTCGAAGACCCGCAGGCGGTGATTAGCGGCTGGGTCAAGCATCTCGGCGAGATGCAGCACGGCCTCCGCAAGCTGATGGGCGCGCTCTGGGATTTCGAGATCGCGACGCCGTCGGGCGAGCATGACTCGAATGTCGAATACGATCTGCAATTGCAGACGAAGCTCTACATGGTGCAGACGGTGATCGCTGCGCAGCTCGCGTGCCGAATTGGCGAGCGTGGCCTGGGCTGCTTCCTCCCCGGCGGTGACATCCGCAAGAAATCGAAAGCCGCGAGCGAAGACCTGCACATGACCGCACTGTACCGAGCGGTCTTGCGAGGCGATGTCGATGAGGTCAAAACGACTCTGCCCAGTTTGCTGACGACCCTCGCCCGCAAGCCGCTGCTGTATGTGCCTCTGGATGTCGGTGGGCATCCCAAGCAAGTGCTTGCCGCGCGGTTGCTGCAATCGGACATCCGCTTCCTGCTCACGCAACTTCCGCGAATGGGACTGCTGAAAGAGACGTGGCATCTGCTGCGAACCGCGCATCGCATGGAGAAGGCGTCACGTCCCGGCGAGATGGCCGTCACCGAGTTCGACCGGCTGTTCCGCACTGCGGTGCGGTCCTCGGCAGAGGCATTGCTGCGTTCCGCCGCAACATGGCAAGACGGAGCCTTCCCGCAAGAAAAACTGGTCGAACAGCTGGATCACTTGCTGAAGCCGTTCGTCGAGGAATGGGTCAGCCACAGCGCAACGATGCGGCTCTCGGCCGTCGAGAGCATGAAGCGCGATGCCATCTGGGACGAGGTCCGTGAGTTCGTCACCAAGTACGGAGCGGAACTCTTTCACGCCAAGATGCTGACGCTCGGCAACGTCCGCGCGATCCTGCACAACGGCATTCCGTGGTTCTTAAACTTCCTCGCCGAGTCGCAAGACCCGCTGCGTCCCAGCCCGTTGCTGGAAGCCCTCGACAGTGGCGCGATTGAGACCGACCACGTTGTCCATGTGCTCGAACTGATCTACACGACCGTCGTCGACAAGTTCGACCGGTTCCTCGAATACAACACGACGACGACGCAGTCCGACTACGGCGAAAAGTTTTATTTCCTGCTCGACTTCCTGCGCGTCGAAGCGGACTACGACCGCGACGCTTGGAACTTCACGCCGTTGAATTTGGTTCACCAAGTCCTCTGCAACGGGAACCTGCAAGAAGCCGTCGCCGCTTGGGAACGCAGTTTCGAGAAACGAGCCCGCGAATCCGCCACCGGCCACCTCCGTCGCTTGCAGGCCGCAGAACGCAAGTACGGTATGAGGCTCCCCGCCGTCAGCGACCGGCTCAACGAACAGTTCACGAAGCCGCTGGCCGTGAATCGGATGCTTGCTCACTTGCCGCAAGTTGTCGCCGACGCCCAAACCCAACGCGCCGAGTCGCCTGCCTTCGATGCTCTTCGCCGCGAGATCGACGCGTACCTCGCCGACAGCACTGGCTCCGGTATCGAACTCCCTGCCTGGTTGCAGAACCTGGAAAAGGAAGTCTTGCGACTGAATTTCGCGTCCCCTGCAAACTCCCCTGCGGAAGCAGAGTTCAACGTCGCGCCACGGATCGTCAGCTTCGACGAGGTCAGCAAGCAACTCGACTCCTGGTTGCAACTCACACCCCGCAAGCGAGCCACAAAAAAGAAGCCGCCAGAGCCACCCGCCTAGTGGTTCACCAACTTTGAAATGACAAGTAGCCACGTTCGCCAGAACGTGGGAAACCCACACTCTGGAGAGTGTGGCTACCTCTCAAAACCAGATTGTTGGATCACTAGCTCATGATCTCACGGATCGGTTCCGCTCCCTCGACGCCGACGAGTTTTTGGTCGAGTCCGCCGTAGAAGTACGTCAGGCGATCTGGTTCGAGTCCAAGTTGGTGCAGCATTGTGGCGTGCAGGTGTTTGACGTGGAATGGTTTTTCAACCGCCGCGCTGCCGAGTTCATCCGTCGTGCCGACGGAGATGCCTCCTTTGACACCGCCGCCGGCGGCCCACATCGTGAAGCCATAAGCATTGTGGTCGCGGCCGGTTCCCTTTTCGTATTCGGCGGTCGGTTGCCGGCCGAACTCGCCACCCCAAACAATCAGTGTTGAATCGAGCAATCCGCGTGTCTTGAGGTCGGCCAACAGCGCGGCGATTGGCTTGTCAGTCTCGCCCGCATGCAGATCGTGATTGTTCTTGAGATCGCCATGAGCATCCCAGTTGTCGTCGTTGTGTGCTCCGCCGGAGTAAATCTGCACGAAGCGCACGCCCCGTTCGACGAGCCTCCGCGCGAGCAGACATTGCCGAGCGACCGTGCCGCAGCGTTTGTCGTTGAGGCCGTACATCTCCTGGATGTGTTGCGGTTCTTGCGAGAAATCGACGGCCTCCGGCGCGGACGACTGCATCTTGAACGCCAACTCGTAACTGGCGACGCGCGCCGCCAGCTTCGAATCGTTGCCGAGGCGCGCAGCGTGGTCGTCGTTGAATTCACGCAGCGTGTCGAGCAATCGTCGCTGGCCAGCCTCACTCAATTCTGCCGGACGAGCGAGATCGAGAATTGGCGTCCCTTGCGAGCGGAAGATTGTTCCCTCGTACTGCGCCGGCATGTAGCCGCTGTTCCAATTCTTCGCCCCGCTGATCGGGCCACCGCGCGGGTCGAGCATCACGACGAAGCCGGGGAGGTTCTCGTTCTCGGTGCCGAGCCCGTAATTCACCCATGAGCCGATGCACGGCGAACCGCTCTGCACTTTGCCTGTGTTCATCTGCAACATCGCCGATCCGTGAATCGGCGAGTCAGCGGTCATTGAGTGCAGGAACGCGATGTCGTCCACATGCTTCGCGAGATTCGGAAACAGCTCGCTGACCCAATGGCCGCACTGGCCGTACTGTTTGAACTTCCAGCGCGGCTCGACGATGCGGCCTTCGTTCTTCTTGCCGCCTCGGCCAAACGTTTTGACCGCGATGGTCTGGTTGTCGCGGCCGATCATGGTCGGCTTGTAATCGAACGTGTCGATGTGGCTCGGTCCACCGTACATGTAGAGGAAGATGACGCTCTTGGCCGGCGCATCGAAATGCGGCTTCTTCGGTGCCAGCGGATTCGCGAAGACCTTTGTTGCCCCTTCGGCCGCGAGTGCTGACTGGCCAAAAAATTGCTGATCGAGCAGTCCGGCCAACGCAACGCCGGTAAAGCCTGCTCCGGTTTGCCACAAAAACTCTCGGCGGGTTCGTCCGCAAAAATTGTCCGTCATCGTGTCTTCTCCATCTCCGTGTCCTCGGAGTCTCTGTGGTGAAAAAAGTTACCACAGAGACACCGAGGGCACAGAGAAAACTCAATCGAGGTACACAAACTCATTCAGGTTGATCGCCAGCAGGCAGAAGCGCCGCAGAGCTTCATCGGCGGAGACCTTTTCTTGCTGGATGTTGTCATCCACAAACTTCAATCCGCGAGCAATCTCTCGCTCGGTCGGTTGGCGCTGCAAGACGCGAATCAGTCCCGCCTTCACGCAGGTGGTCGTGTCCTGGCCGGCTTCGCGTCGTAGGCTGGCTGCGAAGAGGGCCGCTTGCTCATTCGCGAACGTGCTGTTGATCAGTGCCAGTGCTTGCGAGGGCTGAGTGGTCGTGAAGCGGACAGGGCAGGGGGAGTCCGAATCGGCGGCATCAAATGCCGTCAGCAACGGCACGGCCAATGATCGCTTGATGTGGACGAATACGCTGCGAGAAGCGGCTTCTTCGGGTGTCGACTTCTCCCAGTTGCGTCCTGGAACCGATTGTCCGGCGAGCACCTCGCGCGGGATCACCGGATAGACGCTCGGCCCGTCCGTCTTGCCGAGGTTCAAATTCCCGCAGGCGGCGAGAATCGAATCGCGGACTTCCTCGGCGGAGAGGCGGCGCAGGTCGAAGTGCGAGATCCAATCGTTTTCGGGATCTTTGGTGGCAACATCACTGCTCACTGGAGTGCTCATCCGAAACGCATTCGACGTGACGATCAGACGGTGGAGCGGTTTGAGCTTCCAGCCGGTGCGAACGAATTCGCTGGCGAGCCAATCGAGCAGTTCAGGATGTGTCGGCGGTGAGCCCATGTAGCCGAAGTTGCTGGACGAGCGCACGAGACCACGGCCGAAGTGATACTGCCAGACGCGGTTGACCATGACACGCGCGGTCAACGGATTCGTTGGCGAGGCAATCCAATCGGCGAGCACTCGGCGACGGCCGGAACTTTCCGAGCCTGCACGATGAGAAGGCAACTCAGGAGGCTTGGCATTCGCCGCGAGCAAGACAGACGGAAATGCTGGCTCGACGCGGTCGCCTTGAGACTGCGGATTGCCTCGCAGCAAGAGGAACGTGTCACGCGGCCGGCCTTCTTCTTTGACGGCGAGAGCCTGTTCGAGCGACTTCGGGCGATCGCGCTCGATCTGTCCTCGTTCTCGATGCAGTACTTCGTATTTTTCGTGATCCTCGACGGAGATCAACTTGCCGCGCTGCTTGCGGAGAATCTCGCGGCGTTTGCCATCGAACTTGAAGTCGTCGATCTCACCGCCGGGGAGTTTGTCCTTGATCGAATCTTCGACGGCGGCGATGTTCTTTTTCACCTCAGACAACTTCGCTTCCCATTCAGCAGTCGCCGTGGCTTGGCGCTCGCGAGCCGCATCGTCGCCGATGAATCGCAGAATCTCGTTGTCGCCGCCGTAGGGTTTGACGCCGTGGAAGAACGCCAGCAGCGAGTAGTAGTCGCGCTGTGTGAACGGATCGATTTTGTGATCGTGGCAACGGGCACAATTCGCGGTCAGACCGAGAAACGTCTGCGATGTCGTCGCCACGATGTCGTCGAGTCCGTCGTAGAACGCCAGCGGCCGATCGGCCGGTTCGTCGTCCCACAGGCCGAGCCGGTAGTAGCCGGTGGCAATGATCGAATCGGGCGTGACTTTTTCGAGTTCGTCGCCGGCCAGTTGCTCGCGGATGAATTGGTCATACGGCTTGTCGGCGTTGAACGAACGGATGACGTAATCGCGATATCGCCACACGAATGGCTTCGGGTTGTCTCGTTCAAAGCTGTTCGACTCCGCGTATCGAACGAGATCGAGCCAGTGCCTTGCCCAGTGTTCGCCGTAGTGCCGCGAATCGAGCAGTCGATCGACGACTTTGTCGTAGGCATTCGGCGAGCGATCGCTGGCAAAGTCGGCGACGTCCTTCGGTGACGGGGGCAAGCCGGTTAGTGTGTAAAACAGCCGCCGCAATAACGTCTCTTTCGCCGCCGCCGGTGCGGGACGAGCATCATTCGCTGCGAGTTTCGCGACGACGAAGGCGTCGATCGGATTTGAAATTTGAGATTTGAAATTTGAGATTTCCGGAACGGCTGGCCTCACAACCGGCCGGAACGCCCAGAAGCTGCGAGCCTCATCATCGACGACCGGTGGGCCGTGAGCTTTCGCCGCTGCGGCTGCTGCTTTCTCGGACCACGCGAGTCCGCGCGTGACCCACTTGGTCAGCGTGTCGATTTGCGTCTTGGACAGCTTGCCTTTCGGCGGCATCATGAGGCCGTCGTAGTTGATGGCTTGCAGGATCAAACTCTCGCCCGGCTTCTTAAGATCAACGGCCGGGCCGCTCTCGCCCCCTTTGAGGATGTCTTCGCGGCTGGTCAGTTTCAGCCCGCCTTGCAGTTTCTTCTCCGAGCCATGACACGCGAAGCAGTTGGCCTTGAGGATCGGCAGCACGTCCTTCTCGAAGAAGACGATGTCATCGGCCGACGGAGACTCTGCACGAAGACCGATCGCCGTCAACGTGCTGAGCGTCAAACCGAAAACCAGGAAACGGAGGGCAGTTGGAGTCATGCAGGTGCCTTGTGTCGAATTCGTCGTCGCAGATGTTGCCGTGCCAGAGTTTATCGCCTCGCGACGGTCTCGCGATACCCAAACGCTCGGCTGGCAATCGTGACATTGTGACCTCACAATTCGCCGCCATGACGACGTCGATTGCACGCGAGTTTCTGGGTTGGGAGCGACCTCTGCTGGAGTCAGCGGTGGAGTGGCTCGCTCGGAAATATGCGGGGCACGGTGAACTCGATCTCAGTCGAGTGGTCGTCGTCGTGCCGGGGCGACGGGCGGGGCGACGGCTGCTCGAACTGCTCGTGTTGCGAGTAGAAAGCGAACATCAAAGGCTGACGCCGCCGCACGTCGAAACATTGGGGTCGTTGCCGGAGCAGCTGTATCTGTTGCAGCGACCGCTCGCGAGCGACTTGGTTCAACAACTGACGTGGGCGAAAGTGCTTCGCGAATCGAAGCCGGACTTGTTGAGGAAGATTGTCCCGCGACCTCCTGCCGTCGATGATGCTCTCGCGTGGTGGGCGATGGGGACGTTGCTGTGGAAGCAGCACGGCGAGCTGGCGGCCGACGGACGCGATTTCGGCGACGTCGTCAAACTTGGGCGAGACGAGCAGGAAAGTGTCGAAGCGATTCGTTGGAAGGCACTGCAGCAAATCCAGACGGCGTATTTGCGGGCGCTCGATGGATTGGGTTTGTGGGATGCTCAGACCGCTCGGCTGGTGGCGATTGAACGTTGCGAGCCGCACACGGATCGTGATCTCGTGCTCGTCGGCACGGTCGACATGAATCAGGCGACGCGGCAGATTCTCGATCTCGTCGCGGATCGGGTCACGGCGTTGATCGCCGCGCCGCAGGATCGAGCGGATTGGTTTGATGCGCACGGTTGCTTGTTGCCAGAGCGATGGGGCGAAGCGCCGATCGACATTCCGTCGGAGCGAATCCGCGTTTGCGAGGGACCGGCCGAGCAGGCCGAGCAGATTGCTCGCGAATTGTCGGCCTTCGGTTCGCGATTCCGAGCTGACGAAATTGTTGTCGGTCTGGCGGACGAACGTCAGGGGCCGTTCGTCGAGCGGCAGCTCGCGGCATGTGGCGTGGCGACTCGCTGGATCGAGGGAACGAAGTTGTCGGACTCCGGCCCGTGTCGGCTGCTGCTGGCGGTCGCGGAAGTTTTGGAGCGAGGGCGATTCGAGGGCTTCGCGTCGCTGGTGCGGCACCCGGATCTCGATGAAAGCCTGAGCGGGCGAGTGAATTTGGAATCCCTCGACGAATCGTTCTGCGAACACCTGCCGTTAGGACCGGACACGCTGCTGTCGATTCTGGAACAACCCAAAGCCACGCAAGCTCGGCGGCGACGGGGACGAAGCGACGTGACCCACGAAGTGCTCAGTCATGTGCGTGAGGTGCTCGCGCCGTTGCGGATCGCGGCCCGACCATTGAACGCCTGGGGGGAGCCGCTGCGAGCGTGGGTGTCGTCTGTCTACGGCGGCCGCGAAGTCGATGACTCGTCGCGTGAAGGTCGAGTCTTGATCGCTGCACTCAAGGAACTCAACAAGGTCATCGACGAATTGGCGGATGTGCCGCCGTCCGTCGCGCCATCGGTCGCGGCGGCGGATGCGATTCGCTGCGCCGTGCGACGGATGTCCGACGAGCCTGTGCCTCCGGATGCGGCGTCCGATGCGGTCGAACTGCTCGGCTGGTTGGAGTTGCCGCTGGATGACACTCCGGCTGCGATCGTGACGTCGTTCAATGAAGGCTTTGTGCCGACGAGTTTGAACTCCGATCTGTTCCTGCCGAACGAACTGCGACGTCGGTTAGGTCTGAACGACAATGCTCGGCGATACGCACGAGATGCGTACGCCGTGACGTTGCTGCAACAGACGCGGCGCGAGGTCGTGTGGCTGGTCGGCCGCCGCGACGCGGAAGGAAGTCCGCTGATCCCCAGTCGCCTGCTGTTCGCGGTCGATCCTGATCGGCTGCCGGAGCGAGTGATTCGATTGATGCATCGGGAGGGTGAGGCTCCCGCCGAGCCGATCGTGGTTGTTGGAGCCGATATCTCCTTGGCGGCTCGGCGCGAGCTTCGCCCTCCCGGCGACGTTGGTCTCGAGATCCCTCGCCCCGAATTCGTCGCCGAGTTCTTCGGGATGCACGACTTGCTGACGCCGAAGCGTGAGTTGACGCTCAATGTCACCGAGTTCAAGTCGTACATCGCCTGCCACTATCGGTACTTCTTGCGGCATGCGCTGGACCTCGGATCGATCAACGATCGCGCGGTGGAGTTGGACGGATTGGCATTTGGCAACGTGTTGCATGATGTGTTGCGATTGTTTGGTGAGTCGGACGTTCGCGACTCGGATGACGAGAATCGGCTGCGGAAGTGCCTGCTGCAATTGCTGGGCGACGTCGCGAATGAGCGGTACGGATCGCGGCGCCGAGCGGCGGTCAACGTGCAGCTCAAGCAGATGGAATCGCGGCTGGAAGTCTTCGCGACTTGGCAGGCGAAGTGGCGGCGCGAAGGTTGGAAGATCGAACACGTCGAACGCTCGATCCGCCCAGAACCGCACGACTCGCCCGCGTCGTTTCAGATCGACGATGTGTCCGTCTGGTTGCACGGCCGTCTGGATCGCATCGACCGCAACGAATCGACCGGGGCCTGGGTGATCTTCGACTACAAGTCGGGAGACCGAGGCGACTCGCCGGAAGTGAGTCATCGGAAGAAGGGGGATTGGATCGACCTGCAACTGCCGTTGTATCGGCACTTGGCTCGCAGCCTCGCGTTGTCGGATGAGCCGCTCTTGGGCTACATCAACCTCCCGAAGGATCTGGCGGGAGTTGGTCACTCGTTGGCCGAATGGTCTGCGAGTGATTTGGCGGACGCCGATGAGAAGGTCAAGCAAGTCGCGCTCCAGATCGCCCGCCGCGAGTTCTGGCCGCCGACCTTGCCTGCTCCGAGTCTGTTTCGCGACTTCGATGACATTTGCCAAGTGGGCGTATTTGGTGCCGAATAAAATGGAGTGACTTCGAATGCGCCGGGTCGCGAAGTGGCTGCGCTTGCTCGGACACCACTGTCGCCGTGACAATCGCGCTGCAAACCGGAGGCGATCATGAGCGATGCCCAATTTCGTGTGCGAGTGACCAAAGACCATCTCGTCTTCAGTGCCGCGCACTTCATCACTTTCAATGGCAACATCTGCGAGCGGTTGCACGGCCATAATTGGCGCACCGCTGTCGAACTGACCGGGCCGCTCGATGAGAATCGGTACGTCTTCGATTTCATCGCCCTCCGCGATGCAATGCAGAAGATCGTCAACGAGCTGGACCATCGCGTCTTGCTGCCGACGAAGCATCGCCAAATCCGAGTTCAATCCGACGAACGTGAAGTCACCGCCACTTTCGAGGAACGCCGCTGGGTCTTCCCACGCGAGGACTGCATCCTGCTCCCCGTCGAGAACACAACCGCCGAAGAAATCGCCGCGTGGATCGCGACTCGACTGCGCGGCGTTGTCGCTGCTCAGCCCGGCGCGAACATCAGTACGATCCAAGTCGAGGTCGAAGAAAACTTCGGCCAGTGGGCCATCTGCGAACTCCCGGCCGAAAGCTGATCGCCGAAGGCCGACTGCCGTCATCTCACTTTTGATTGCCGATCGGAATTCATCATGCCTCACCGCACGACCCTCCTGACCTTCGTGGTGTTGCTTGGATCGTTGTTGACCTTGCCGTCGCACGCCCAGTTCGGAGGCGGCGGCGGTGCCGGAGGCGGCGGATTCGGTGGCGGTCAGGGAGGTGGCCAAGGAGGAAATCAGGGAGGTGGATTCCAAGCGGCGGGTGGCATCACGATTGACGGCGACGGCGTCCTCTCGGCTCCGAAGTCGAAGACGATCTCGGCCGACGTTGCGAAGAAGCGGATGCAGGAACTCGCGAAGCAGTACCTGCCCGAAGACATCAGTCGCAGCAGCCCATTGCGCAAGGTGTCGCTCGTCCGTTTGGAACGAGCGATCGCCGAGTTACTGGAGACCGACAAGCCGATCCCGGAGTCGATGCAATATCTCGCCGGCTTGCAGCGGATCGACTTCGTCTTTGTGTTTCCGGAGACGAAGGATCTCGTCATTGCCGGCCCCGCCGAAGCGTTCGCTCCCGACGCGACCGGCCGAGTGGTCAGCGTCGGCAGCGTCGGCAGTGGCCGACCGGTGCTGCGATTGGACGACTTGCTGGTCGCGCTCCGCACGGCGGAACGGACTTCGCAAGTCGGCTGCTCGATTGATCCGGTCGATGAGCGAGTCGCCGAGTTGCAACGCTTCGTGAAGGCCAATTCGAGTCCGGGTTCCGCCAACTTGGCTCAGCAGCGGTTCCAGCAGATGCAGAAGATCCTCGGCGATCAGGAGGTGAAAGTCTTCGGCGTCCCCGGCGACACGCACTTCGCGCGCGCTTTGGTTGAGGCCGACTATCACATGAAGCTCATCGCCATCGGCCTCGAAGATCCGAAGGTGCCGGGGCTGAAGAGTCATCTGGCTCTCGTGCAGCCCGGCTCGAACACGCTCAAGCGTTGGTGGTTCATGCCGCTGTACGACTCATTCAAGACCAGCGGCGACGGACTCGCCTTTGAGTTCTCCGGCCAACGCTGCCAACTGATGTCGCAAGAGGAACAAGCCGACGCCTTCGGCAAACGCTCCGACGCTCCGTTCACGCGGCTGAGCACGCAGATCTTCGCGAAAGGCTTCACCGAGAAATTCCCGGAGCTGACCAAACGGATGCCGATCTTCGCCGAGCTGCAAAACTTGTTCGACATCTCGGTGCTCGTCGCGCTGATGAAACGCGAGCAGCTTCCGCAAAAAGCCAACTGGCAACCCGGCCTGCTGCTGGACGACGCGAAGGTGCCGGTCCTGCGCGGCCCCGTCCCCAAGCACACGAAGTCTTTGCTCAACATGAAGATGGCGGGAGGCGTCGCCATCGGCCTGCTCAGTGGCGGAGTCATCATCGACAGCCAACAAGTCATCTCGCAGGAGCGCAAGACTTCCGACGAAGTCATCGCCCGACGAAAAATCGAGATGCCACCCAACGATCTCGACACGAAACGCTGGTGGTGGGATTGAGCGTGGACTACGTCACCGCTTCGATCACGACTCGTGCAACGTCCATCCCCGTCACCTTCTCGAACGCTCGCCAGCCGGGGACCGCGTTGACTTCGATCACGAAGCCCTGGCCATCGCGATCGTACAAAATGTCGATGCCGGCGAAGCGAGCACCGGTTGCCGCCGCCGCTCGCAAAGACCACTCGGCTTCGCGATCCGTGACGACGTGCGCCTCGCCGCGTCCGTCGCGAGACACGTTCGTCCGAAAGTCCCCGTCCGACACGCGCCGCATCCCGCCGAGCACTCGTCCATCGAGCATCAGCACCCGAATGTCGAACCCTCGATGCTCGACAAACCGCTGCAAGTACAACACGGCATCCAGACGCTCCAAAGTTCGAAACGTCCGCAGCGCGAGGTCCGGGTCGCTGACTCGAAAAATACCGCGCCCCTCCGAACCGAAGATCGGCTTCACGACGACGTCACCGCCGAGCCGCTCAAACGCCGCGAGCGCATCGTCAGAGTTCTCGCACACGACCGTTGCCGGTACCGGTAGGCCAGCACCTTCGAGCTTCGCGGTCGTCAAATACTTGTCCACAGCGCACTCGACCGACTTCGGCGAATTGAGCACCGTCACGCCGCTCGCCTCCAGCCGCGCGAGCACGTCCATCCGATAGACCACCTGCTCCAGCGACCCCGGCGGCATCGTCCGAATGATGACCGCATCAAATGTCGCGAGGTCCATGTCGTTCGCAAGGCTCTTGTCCGTTCCCCTCTCCCACTGGGAGAGGGCTAGGGTGAGGGACCCAACCGTTGTTCGACGCTCATCGTCACCCGCCGAACCGAACCCGCAGCCCGCGACAATCCGAGGAAACTCCAACCGCACGACCTCGTGCCTCAGCTCGCCACCGGCACGCTGCAACTCGTGCACATACCAACTGTCCGAATTGCCGAGCACACCGATTCGCATCGTGCCGTCTCCCTAGCTCAGATGTCGAACGAACGTCGCAACACATCCGGCGCGACGTGCCCGAAACAATGCACTCGTCCCGTGTCGAGATTGTGGAACACGACTTCTGCCGGACTGAAGAGGTGCGGGTCGATCTTGTAGAAGTCTCGCCCTGCGTCCTCGAAGATTTCGGCGAACGGTTTGCCATGCGCGGTTGATCCGCTCGATGGCACCTGCGGCCCGATCGCCGCAATCGACTCATCGTCGCCGCGCACTATCAAGGTGACTCGGCCGCCGTACAAGATCGCGTCGTTCGTGCGTCCGATCCCGGAGAAGTCGTCCTTCGCGACAGGAGGTAACGGTGCGATGCCAATCGCCGAACGCACACGCCAGACGTCGAAGCCCAACTCAAATAGCTTGTGCAGTGACGTCTCGACCGAGCGGGCCACCACTTGAAAATTGCCAGCGATGCTGGCTGTGCGAGCCGCCAGTAGCACGGTCATGTCCGCTGGCACTCCGGTTTTCTCTGCGATCAAGTCGAAGACCTCGGTCGTCGGCAGCTTGCCGGTTTCGAGAATGCCGACCGCATGCGACGGCGACTCGCGGTAATCCAATTTGTGAAACAGCTCTTCGCGAGCCGCTGCGGCACGCATCGATCCGGAACCCATCGCGAAGAACTTGCCGACGCTGATCTGCCATCCCGCGTACTGGCTCAGCAGACAGGCCTCGACCGGCCAGTCGGTGACGACTTGCACATGAGGCCACGCGACCTCGCCAATTTCGCCCGACACGATTCGTACGTCGCCGAGTCCCGACAGGCAAACCTCGGCCAGGAACCGACCGGCTTCGAGACCTCCTTCGGCTTTCACGCCGAGATCGACGATCTTTCCGCCGTTGTCGAGCTCCACCAAGGTGCCGCGCAGATCACCGACCAGTGGCAACATCGGTTGGACCAGTTCATTCGCTCGCTTGTTGAGCATCACCGACATGTCGCACTCCAAAGTCGTTACTTCTTCGCCGGCCTCTTCACAAACTCCGGCAGCCCCTGCGGCTGAAATCGCAGGCGAATCTCTTCTTGGCAGCAATCGCACGGCTTGAGTTCGTACATCGCGATCGAGCAGATGTCGCACCAGTAATCCATGTACTGCCGAGTTCCCTTTTCATCGAACACGAACACCATCTGCACCTGCAAATACGGAGCAGCCTTCTGCCGTGACCCGACGAGATCGACTCGTCGATCTCGCAATCGCTCATCTTGGTAGAACGCTCGGCCGCGCCAGTCCGGGACAATCGGGATCAATTCCCCTTCGTCCGTTTCCAAGACGACTTGTGCTTTGAATTCCTCTGTCGCTTTCACGCCGCGACGTTTTAGAGCTTCTTGCAGAAACACGACTTTGCCGCTGAAGAGTTCTTTCGGTGTATCGTCTTTGTCCTTCGCGACAGCGTTCGACTTCACGGAGGATTTGTCCGCGACCAGCGATGACGCAGGCTCTTGTGCGAGGCACCACGCCAGAGCGAGCAGCGCGACGGCCAGACTGACAATCCAACGACTCCACATGGCTATTCGCCTGACTTACCGATGACGACCATCCGCAGCGCGACTTTTGTCCCGCCCTTGGCGGAGATGGTCGTGCTCAACATCGTGTGTTCCTTCGCGGCGTTGTGAGTCAGCGTCGGCTTTTCGACCGGCTTCTCGGAGGGCAACAGCGAGAAGATCGCCGGATGCGTTGAGCCGGCCGTCTTGGCGCTTCGCTGCGACAACGCATCGAACTTCTCAATCGGTTTCGGATCAGTATCCACCGCAGCGGGGATCGCCAACAAGAAATCTGCCAGATCGCTGGTGCCGACGTGATTGCCGTCCTCCGGTTGTTGGCCGTAGCGCAGCGTGTAGACGCCCGCCTTGATTTCTTGGCCGCGGAAGTCGGTGTATTTCGACTTCGCCTGCACCTGCAACACGCCGAGCAACTCGCCGGGAGCAAAGGGGTACTTCACGTTCAGTGTGGGTTTGAAGTTGGCCTTGGTCGGTACTTCTTTAGCCAGCCACACCGAACAGACCGCGCCACTTTTGTCGATGACTCGCTGTCCCTTCGCATCCACGACGGAGGCGATTTCCTTCGATAATCCCTCCGGCAGTCCAGCGGCCTCTTCCAGTTTGCTCTCTGCACGAACGAAACTGGTCGATGACCACAGCACAGCTAGAACGAGGATCCAAGACGTCGTTGGCAATCGCATTGCAAGAATCTCCTCGGTGAACCGGTCAAGCGGCGGTTTAGCCGCGATGCTGTCAGACGGAACGTTCTGCGGCATGGTACTCGCGTTGTCAGACGAATTCATCAAACACAACAGCCCGGCTGTTCGGAAACAGCCGGGCTGGATTTCGGGACACTCGCGTGCGGGTGAGCAGTGCGAACTACGACTTCACTCGAAACGTCGCCAAGAACGCGCTGCGAGTGTTGTTGTTCGTCCATTTGCTATTCAAACCTTCGCCCTGATACGACTGCCGCAGGGTGTAGGCGGGCGAAAAATTCTCGACCTTCGTCAGCGGTTGGTAGTAGATCAACTCGTTGGTGCAGACGCAGTCGTTCTTCTTCATTTTCCGAGTCTCAATCGACGCCAACTTGCCGGCGGAGAACACGCCTTTGCCTTCCAGGTGATCGTTCTCCAGCTTGATCGGAGCGGCAACGACGTTGAGCACGTTCTTCGTCAAATCTTTCGCGGAGTTCTTCACGAAGGCGACCAATGCCTCTCGTTGCTCGGCGGAGGCCTTTTCATCGACGATGATGACTGCGGCAGTCTTGCCGGGCTTCATCGGGAAGACGCCATCGCTGCCGAGCGTTCCTTCGGCCTTCACGACCAAGGCGACGCCCAAGCCGTCGATCGTCACATCTTTCCAAGTTCCTTTTTCGATCTTCCAAGCCATCACGGCTTCTTTGCCGGCAAGGGCCATTTCCGCATTGGCAAAGCACGGCCCGGTGTAGACGTCGCAGGTCCGAGCTTCCAGATATTCACCCGTGATCGTGCCAGCGAACGCCGCGTCGGCAGTGATCATCCACAAGATCGTCGTCAGTAAGAAGAGCGTCTTCATCGTCAAACTCCTTTGTGCCAGCGGAACACCGCTGTGAGATGCCCACAACGGGTAAAGATTCTTGCTTTGGTCGGTTCAAACTGACAAGAGAAGATTCTCTGAGACACCTATTTCGCTGCGGCTTGAGCGGTGGTTTCGGGCGGCTTGGGCGGATCGAACTGGCGAATTGGTTGTGCGTTGGTGCCGTTCCAAACGCGGAGAACTCCGTCTTCACCGGCGGCGACGACGATTTGCTCGTCGCGGGAAACTGCAGCACAGTACATGAAGTCGGTTCCACCGGCGAAGGCTCGCGGTTGCGAGCCATTGGCGGCATTGTGGTAGCGAACGGTCTTGTCGCCGCCGGAACTGATCACGTTCTCGGTGACTCCCAGGAAGCGGATCGACGTGACCTGCTTGGCATAGCCGGGGATCGTGCGAGATTGTTCGCCGGTCTCGACATTCCAAATCTTGATGGCGTTGTCGGCCCCGGCGCTGGCAATCAGGCTGTTGTCGGCTTTGATCGACACGCCCAGGACGTGATGAGTGTGGCCTTCAAAGGCTTTGACCAGTTTGCCCCCAGCGATGTCCCACAGCTTGACGAACTTGTCCGCTGCACCGGTGACGAGATGTTTGCCGTCGCGGCCAAACTCGATGCTCATCACGGTATCGCTGTGAGCGTCTTTGAACTCTTTGGCGATTGTCTGAGCGGCAACATCCCAGATGAAGAGTTCGCCACTTCGAGACGCTTCGCCACCGCCCGTGGCCAGCCACTTGCCATCGCGGCTGAACGCGAGGCTCAGCACGCGTGCGGCGAACGGCGAGCCGGCGAAATCGAGCGGCGTCTCCTTCTTCGGGCCGAGTTGTCCGATCAACGACCACGCGGGATTCGTCGTCCACACGGCTGCCGTTTGATCGGCCGAGCCGCTGACCACGAGACCGTTCGGTCCCGTCGCGATCGCTCCGATCGGTGCTTTGTGACCGGCGAAAGTTTCGATCGCTTTGCCGGTCGTGCTGTCCCAAACGTGAATCAAATTGTCGTCGGATGACGTGAGCAACCGCTTACCATCGACAGAGAACGCGACACCTTTCACTGGCTTCAATCCGGCAGCGTCGGCATCGGTCGCAGTTTTCAAGTCGGCATCGGCTTTCGTGACTCCAGCGGTCATCGCATCTTGCTGAGTCTTCGCGGCGGCGACTTGTTCAACGGCTGACTTCGCAGCTTGTTCGGCCAACGTGATCGCTCGCACGGCCGAAGCGACGGTGTCTTGTCGTTTCTTCAGTTCATCCATTTGCTTCGTGACTTCAGCAGCAGCGTCGGTCGCGGCCTTCGCGAGAGCGGCATCGTCTTTCTTTTCGTCGGCCGCCTTCTTCGCAGCTTCCGCTTTCGTCACGGCCTCTTTGACTTTTGGGTCTTGCTCGACGACGGTCTTGTCTGCATTGGTCTTGGCTTCATTCGCCTTCTTGACCGCTTCGTCACGTTCCTTTTGGTTCGTCTCGGCCGCTTTGAACGCCGCTTCGGTCAGAGCCTTGAATTGCTGCGCGACCTTCTGGTCTTCAGTGCGTTCCACGACAGCACGGTTGAGAGCAACGTCTCCCTTGAGCTCCGCGACTTGCGCGCCGGTCTGGTTGTTCCAAAGTTTGGCGATGTTGTTCGGACTGCCGGTCGCGACAAACAAGCCATCAGCTCGAACCGCGACCGAATTGACTGCGCCACCGTGAGCGAACTGCCGGACTTGAGTACCAGCCGCGAGATCCCAAACACGCGCCGTTTGATCGTCGCTGCCGGAGAGAATCTGCGTACCGGCGGGGAGGACGAGAGCGAGCGCTGTGATTGGCCCTGTGTGACCTTTGATTTCCTTCTCCGGCGCGAACGGAGTTGCCGCCGCAACCGGCCAGATGCGAATGATGTTGTCCTGCTGACCGACGATGACTTTCGCTCCATCGGCGGTGAAGACGACCGCTTTGGCCGGAGCTAGGGACACAATGTTGTTGGCTTGGGCACCGTCGGCGAGGTTCCAAACTCGGATCGTCTTGTCTTCGGAAGCCGATGCCAACTTCGCTCCGTCCGCGCTGAACGCGAGGCTGTGAATTGCCGCTGCGTGTCCCGCAAGCACTTTGCCAGCGACTCCATCAGCGAGGTTCCACAACTTGATCGCATTGTCGGCTCCGGCCGTCGCGAGCGTCTGCCCATTGGGACTGACCGCCACCGCCGTCACCACGGCACCGACCGCGATCTCGCGAGTGCGATTCGTCGCCGGCCGCTGCCACAACTTGACCGTGCGGTATCCGCCCGACGCGATCGTGCGACCGTCCGGGCTGAACGCCAGCGAATGGACGAAGTCGCGGTGCGCGGCTCCGGTCGGGTACATCGGCTTGCCGTTGTGCTGGATCGCGTTGAGATTCGGGTCAATGAGCCGGCCGATTTCATCGCCGGTCTCGACGTCGAGCAGCAACACCTGATTGGCTCGGCCGGCCGCGACGTAACGTCCCCACGGAGCCATCGCCACGGAGTAAATTGCCTTCGCAGTCGTGGGGACCGGTTGCCAATTGACTTGGTCCTTCATGCCTCCCATGCCGCCGGTCGCACCTTCGAGAATCCACTGCTTCAACGTGCCGAGTTCCTTCGGCGTGAGTGCCTTGGCATCGACCTTATTCGGCAGCGGCGGCATCGCCGGGCCTTTGGCTCGCGCGGCGACTTGGTACAGCAGACTCTTTTCCGGGTCCTTCGGGACGATCGCCGGGCCACGCTTGCCACCCTTCACGATCGCGTCAATCTTCTCGAGATTGAGTTTGCTCTCCTGCTGGCCGAGGTTGTGGCAGGCGATGCAGTTGTTTTCGAGGATCGGCAGGATGTCCTTGTCGAAATCGACCGGCCGACCGAGGTTGACCGCTTCGGGCGTGATCGCACCGGCGAGCGGTTTGGTCTCTTGAGCGGAGCTGGTCGATGCCAACAGGGCCAAAGTCAGCGACAGAATGGTGAGGCGAGGCATGGCAAGTCTCTTGAGGCGGGGTGACAAATTTGGAGTGCGGCGTGTCAGCACCGCTTTCAACTGAGCGATCCCAAGCGGTGCTGACACACCGCGCTCCAAAACTATTTCGTGACGTTGATGGCCACTGCACCATCGGAGGCCGCGACCGCTCCGTCGAAGTCGGCGGACGCGCGGATGACGGCGTTGGCAATCGCACCTTCGGTCGCATCCGCGGTGGCGGTCACGATGATCGTGCCTTCGGCCTTGTCAGCCGGAATCGCCACCTTCTCAGCCGCGAGGCCGACGACTCCCGGAGGCGGAACGAGTTCGAGAGTCACTGCGCCCGCGAATCCGTTGACTCGCTGGAGCGTGACTTTGATTTCGACCTTGTCGCCTCGTTTGACGGCACCGGCGTTGGCAGGAGCCGTCGTGACGTTCACCGCATTGGGCTTCACGCTGATGATAATTGGCGTTGACGGTGTGAAGACATTGACCGCGTTGGCCTTCGTCGCGTTGTTCGTGTCGGTCAAAACTTTTTCTTTTGCGGTTTTGTCGGCCAGAGCAGCTTTGTTCTTGTCATCGGCGGCTTTCGCATCTGTTTCGGACTTCGTCTTGGCAGCGATCGCGGCCTTGTTCGCGGCGTCGGAGTCGGCGAGAGCTTTGTCGGCAACCGCCAGCGCGTCGGTCGCTTTCTTGGCCTCTTCCTGAGCGGCGGTCAACGCCTTCGCGGTGGCTTCTTTGTCCGCATCGGTCGTGGCCTTGTCTTTGGCTTCGGTCGCCTTCTTCACGGCTTCGGTGGTTTCGGCGACCTTCTTGGCGGCAGCCTCTTTGTCGGTGGTCGCTTTCTTGAAGGCAACGTCCGTCTCGGTCGCCTTCTTGGCGGCAGCGTCTTTGTCGGCGTTGGCTTTGGTCAGCGCTTCGGTTGTTGGAGTCAACGCGGCGACCGATTGGTCGAGCGCGATTTTGGCTTTGTCGGCAAGCTCCGGCCGGCGACGATATTGAACGGCAGCGGTGGCCTTCATGTAGAGCGTGTAGGTTCCGACCGGCACGTTGTTCGGCAGGAAGATGCGGTAGACACCGTCGGCAGCACCCTTGTTGATCGGCTTGTTTTCGACCTGAGCATTCTGCGGCGTGCCGACGAACGTCAGCGTCACGTTTTCATCGAAGCCGTTCCGCTTGACGAGTTTCACCGGGACGAGGATTTGCCGGTTGTGATTGGCTTCCACTCGGAAGACATCAGTGCTGACTTGGAACGGATAGGCTTCGGGGGTGATCGCCAGGCACAGATCTCGCGAGAGTCTCGAGATGGGACCAGCCACCGCCGCGTTGCCGTCCCAAACCGTCGTGGCCGCTCGGCCGACATGAGCGACATCACGGATAGCTGCCTTTTGAGCTGCGATCGAGATGGTGACTGCCGCGTTTGCGTCCGCGATTTTTTTCTCGGCGGCTGCTTGGGCGTCCGTCGTGGCCTTGAGTTTCGCAACCGCCTGATCATGTTCGGTGACGGCTTTGGTCTTGGCTTGCTCGGTGGTCTTGAGAACGTTTGCAGTGTCGGTCGCCGTTTTGTCGGCCACGGTCTTTTCTTGGACGGCGGCTTTCGCGAGGGCATCGGCGTCGGCAACGACTTTCTCTGCAGCGGCGACAGCATTCTTGAGGTCTTGGTTGTCCTTGTTCTTGTCGAGTTCGACCTTCGCCGCCGCAAGTTTGTCGGTCGCGGCCTTGTGAGCCGCTGTCGTGTCGGTCGCCTTCTTGTCGGAGACGACCTTCGCGTCGGCGGCCTTCTTGGCGACGTCGGCGTCCGCGGTGAACTTTGTTTCGGCGGCTTGCCGAGTGGCCAAGAACTTCTTTTCGTCCTCGGCAGCTTTCGCAGTGTCCTGCTGAGTCTTCGGCAACGCATCGACCGCCGGCTTCACGGCCGCCTTGGCATCCGCGACAGCTTTGACCTTCGCGTTGTCATCGATACGAGCCTTCGCCACGATCTTCGCAAAACCAAACGTCCCGTCGGCGGCGTCCTCCGTCGCGGAGAGCACGATCGTCGAATTTGTCTGACCGGGGCCGATGGTTGTTCCTTTGCAAGTGATGCCCGGCGGCAGGTTCTCGACGGTGACATCGATCGCACCGTTGAAACCATCACGGCGAAACGCGATGACTCGGCAAGAGAGGTTCTCGCCTTTGCGGAGGTTCGCGGGGTACGTCGCGGCGGTCGTGTTGTTGTCGGCCAGCGGAGCTTCCGGCAATAGGACGACTCTGAAGTCGGGAGCCTCTTTCCGAATCGCCAGTCGATAGACCATCCGCACGTCACCGCGCGACTCGTAGTAGCGGTCGCGGATCGTCAGCCGATAGGTACCGTCGGCCGGCACGACAAATTGAAATGCCGGGTCGTCGTTGAGCGTCTCGAAGACGTTCGGTATCAAGTTCGTACCGGTGTCGTCTTGAGCAGTGATCCGCTGCACGGTTTCAACTCCCTTGTCATCCTTGGTGACTCGGTCGAGCGTGATGTACGGGTCGGCCGATGATCCCTGTCGGTCACCGAACGCCTCGATCCAATAACTCTCTTGAGCCTTCGCGTCGAACGTGAAGAAGTCCACGTCACCGCGGGCTTGAAACTGTCCGGCGACTTCCGTTGGGACTGTCAGTTTGTTGGCTTGAGCCGGAGTGTCGTTCGGTTCTTGTTCGAGACCGACCGGCGCGGAAGCTACGAACAGCGTCATCGGGTTCGCGTTGCCGGCCGGAGTGTTCCAGACGTAACTGAAAGCATCGACGTCCCCCTGGATCGCTCCGAGGTTGTCGGCCGCTTTCGTGTTCTCGACATCGCCCGGCACTGTGACGGAGACCGCGACTTTCTGGAGCGGTCGGCCATCGACGCTGACTCCGGCCGGTTGTCCGCCTGGAAGATTGCGGCCGAAGAGCGTGATCTGTGTGTTGGCTCCGGCTGGCCCAGCGGACGGCAACGCGAAGTCGATGTACGGCCCCGTCGTGATCGTCAGCCGATAGAAGTGATCGACGCTGCCGCCGTAAACATGGTCGATGACTCGCACGAAGTAATCGCCGTCAGCCGGGAGCGTCACGTCCAGCACCGTGTCGCGTTTCGCCGTGCTGCGAGCGGATGCCAAGCGGCGTCCGATTTGAACCGCTTGAGGACTTGGGGCAGCGGGTGCTCCGGCAGCGGCCGGCGGAATGACGCCTGTGGCATCGTAGAGTTCGACAACGGGCTTGAGCTTTGAGTCGATCCGCCCGGACTGACAAACGCAGATGATTCGCTGTCCCGCCTTGCCAGTGAATTTGAAGTAGTCGTAGGCACTGCCGTCGGTACGACCGCTGACCGTGGAGTTCAATTCGATCGGCGTGGCCTGTTCGCGAGCGTTGTTCGGTTCGACCTCGCTGATCTCTTTGCGGGAGCCGACCACGAAGCTGCGCGGATTGCTGACTCCGAACCGGCCACCGAAGCGGACCTCGTAGATGCCATCCGGCACTCCGGCCGTGACGCTGACGACAAACGTGTTGGCGACCGGAGTCTTCACGCCGTTCGCGTCACTGAGCTTCTGCGCGGCGGTGATTCCCGGATGATTGAAGATCAACCGATTGGCCTCATCCATCTCGACGCCGTTGGCGATCGCGATGTCGGTGGCGACGCCGACCTGTGCTCCGGGCGGAAACACCGAGAACAACTTCGCCTGCGGAAGCTGAGCGAACGCGGAGGTTGATCCGATCAAAGCCACGGTGGTCAGGAGCGAGAATGTTCGACTCATGGCAACTCTCAAGTTGGATGGCGGGAAAAAGCGGAGGCTCAAAAGCGGCAGAGGAATGGAAACAGAGGAATGAGCTCGATCAGCGTCGATTCACTCCGATGCCTCCATTCCTCTGTCAATGACTTTTGATCGGAACGACGAACGTTCAATGATTGAACAGGAACTCTTTCGTGTTGATGAGTGCCCACAGGATGTCCTCATAGGCAATCTTTGGGGCAGCTTCGTGCTTGGCGAGGTGAGCCAGCGCGATCTTCAACTCGTCGGCGTTCGGATCGCGGGAGTAGACCCAGCGGTACATCTCCTTGACCTTCTCTTCGTGCGTGCGAACCTTGTCGTTGGCCATCGTGGTCGCTCTGCCGGAGGCATTGGCGATCTTGTCTTGCACTTCGCTGCTGTTGAGCAGGTGCAGGCTCTGAGCGAGGTTCGCCTCTTGCGAGCGTTCGCATTCGCAGGCGGTGTCGCCTTGCGGCTGACCGAAGACCTTCAGGAAGTATGGGCCGATGCTGGCGTCCGGAAGTTGCACGGCTTTCGTGCCGGGTGGCAGTGAGCCGAAGTTCTGCGTGGTATTCGTCACACGATGGAAGCCGTCGTAGAGCACTTCCGCCGTCAGTCGCTTCGGGTAGTAGCGAGAGAAGTTTTGCTTGTCCTTCAAGTTGTAGTCGTTCGGCAACGAACTGAGTTGGTAGGTGTTCGACGAGGTAATTGCCTTGACCAGCCACTTCAGATTGAAACCGCTGTCGATGAAGCCGGCCGCCAGCTTATTGAGAAGTTCCGGGTTCGATGGCGGATTCGTCTCACGCATGTCGTCTTCGGGTTCGACAATGCCTCGGTCAAAGAAGTGTTTCCAATAGCGGTTGACGACCGATTTGGCGAAGAACGGATTGTTCTTGTCGGCCATCCAATCGGCGAGGAAGTGCCGTGGATCGCGTTCGGGAGCGATCTCCAACGCAGGTGAGCCGAGGCCGGTCGGCTTGAGCGACTGGCCGTTGCGCGGATTCGTCGCAGCGGCAACGCCATCATTGTGGAAGACTCGCTTGTCGCGAGACGCCTTGGTCATTCCCGGTTCAAAGAGGTTCTTCTTACCCACACGAGTGAAGAACGCGCTGAAGCCGTAGTAGTCATTCTGGCTCCACTTCTCGAACGGGTGGTGGTGACAGCGAGCACATTGGATTCGCAAGCCGAGGAACAACTGAGCGGCGTCTTCGACTTGTTCGTTGTTTTCATCAACTTCGCGATACCAGACGACTGCTGGATTCGTCGTCGAGTCACCCGACGCAGTCAGGACTTCGCGAACGATCTGGTCATAAGGCTTGTTCTCGTACAGGTTCGACCAGATCCATTGATAGAAACCGTAGGTCGCGGAGGAGTCGTCCGGAGCGCGGTTTTTGTTCCGCAAGACGAGGTTCCACTTGTTGGCGAAGTAGTCGGCGTAATCGGGCGAGTCGAGGAGACGATCCACGAGCTTGTCTCGCTTTGCCGGATCGGTGTCAGCGAGAAATGCTCGGACCTGCTCTTCGGTCGGCAGTGTGCCGGAGACGTCGATGGAAACTCGGCGCAGGAACGTCGCGTCGTCGGCGAGCGGCGACGGCGGAATGCCGAGCACCTTCAGCTTGCCGAACACGGCGTCGTCGATGAAGTTTTTGCTGGCCGGAACGAATGCGATGTCGGCACCCAGCGGTACGGTCGCTCGGAACGTCGAGACCTGACCTTGGTAGCGAGCCATGATGGCCACTTCGCCAGCGAGGTCGAGCGTTTTGATCATGCCGGTGTTGGTCGCCTCGGCCATCTCGGTGTCGTTTGCTTCAAACAATGCCATGCGAGTCACGTCTTCGGTCGTGCCGTCGCTGTAGGTGGCGATGACCGTGATCTGCTGATCGGCACCGCGATCCATGACTCGGCCTTCAGGCAGACACTTGATGCCGGCGACGTAGGCGTCTTTGTCAGAACCGTACGGCATGCCTTGTTCGATCCAGCGGGAGATTAAGCGGAATTCGTAGCTGTCGACATCCATCCGCTTGCCACCGCCGTGCGGGGAGCGGCCGGTGGCCTTCAACAGCAGCAGGCTGTCGGCCGGCGAAGAGGGGAACAGGCGTCGGCCACGGTTCTCTTTGACCAGAAATTCATGGTCTTCGTCGGGATAAAAACCGAGCAGCGAAAGTTTGAAGCCGTTCTGCCCGGAAGCCTTGCCGTGGCAACCGCCACTGTTGCAGCCGAGCTTGGTGAAGATCGGGACAACTTGGTTCTTGAAGTTGATCGGGATTTGGTTCAGGACTCCCTCGACGTGGACGGGAGTGGAAACATTCAAACCGTTGCCGGTGACTTTGAGTGTGGCATCACCGTCCTTGATTGGAGTGACCAATCCGGTGGCATCCACGTTGACGACACCGGCCGGTTCGGCGGTGTACTGCACCTTGCGGGTGTGGTCTCGAAGCTGGCCGCTGGAATAACTGCCGGTGACGTAGACTTGTTGGCGAGCGTCTCGGCTCCGCAACACGATCGGCTTACCGTCGACGGTCGGCTCAATCTTGAGGGCGGCCAGTTGGCCGGGGTCACCCAATCCCTTGGGCTTGGCTGGTTCCGCAAACGCGGAGTGGAAGGTCGCGAATGCACTCGCGACGGTCACGGAAAACAGCAAACGGTTCGTCATCCTCATGGACTGCTCCTCTTCATGACGGAGTGGCATCGGGAGGTCATCCCGCGTGAGACTGAAACAATCATTCAAAGCCTCGAACCGTGGATTGACCCGGCAACGAGGCGGTTGTCAGTTGGAGTCATGCTGTGGCGTCAACGAGGACCGCCAACAGCGGGTGAGTCTGAATGTCAGGGGCAGGTAGGTCGAAATAAGTTTGGCAGGAGATTCAAGTTGGGGGGAGCTTATGCTTTGGCAACAGTGGACACAACATATCAACGTCCGCTTGGTTGTCAATCGGCGTTTTGGCCTTCGGTCGGATTGGATTTCTGTCCGCGGCAGGTCCAAATTGGTGGCATTCGTCAGCACGGTTGATTCGCATCGCGTTCCAGGAGTCACGCGAGCGCTTCCGCCACAGCGTTGAGTGCCGATACAGTACTTCCCCGCGTGGAAAAGAAGAGGTTGAGTTTCCAAGCTGTCGCGAAGGTTTGCGGATGTACTGCGATCAGGTTCGTCAGAACGTCATTGTTGGCCGGCTAACACCGGTCGAATCATTTGAAGCGGCTCTGTCGGATTGGTCGGCAACCGGCCATTCGTTGAGCGACGGCGAGGGGTTAATCCGATTTTCTGTCCAAGCCGATCATCCCAACGTCGTGCTCCGCGACGTGCAGCCTGCCAACTTGTGGCTGACTACCGCTCGGTATTTGAAAATCATGGAACTCGGAGCCGCGCACGACTCGCTGGACTGCGTGGCGTTTCATTGTTTGACGGGTCGAGTTGCCTTCGCGGACAAGCACCCGCTGCGAAAGATGATTCGTCACGCTCGTGACCCAGCGCCGTCTGCTCGGGATTCAACGCGTCTTTGCCCAGCGACGTCGCCGATCTCATCGATCCGGCGATGGTTGAGTTCTTGCAAGCCATGACCAGCGAAATAGCGGCACTCGCGCTGGCTGACGAGCGGCGTCCGACGGTGCTGACCCAGAGAAACTGATGACCACAACAACTTCCAATTCGATTGACGATGCGCTGGCTGCTCTGCGAGCCGGGCGGCTGGTGATCGTGGTCGATGCTTCGGATCG
Source organism: Planctomycetota bacterium (assembly GCA_003669125.1). Lineage (GTDB taxonomy): Bacteria > Planctomycetota > Planctomycetia > Planctomycetales > Planctomycetaceae > SXKJ01. The sequence goes on along the minus strand of QWQF01000164.1, from coordinate 13,085 downwards.
CGAGAACGAAGGTGATTTCGTCGGCGCGGCCGAATCGATCACGGCCGAGCAGGTCGATTTCATGCTGTCTCACGGTCGCGGCGTGATGTGTGCTCCACTGACGCGCGATGTGGCGGATCGTTTGCGGTTGTCGCCGCTGGTGGGGGCCGAGTCGAATTCCTCGCCGAATCACACGCCGTTTCTGACGCCGGTCGATCATCGCGACTCGGGCACGGGCGTCAGTGCGGAGAGTCGCACCAAAACTCTGCGAGCCTTGGTCGATGCGACTTCGATGTCGAGCGACTTCGTGCGGCCAGGGCATCTCAATCCGCTGCTCGCCAGAGAGGGTGGCGTGCTGCGCCGGGCCGGACACACCGAGGCGACCGTCGATTTGCTCCGCATCGCGGGGCTCAAGCCGGTCGGCGTGCTGATCGAAATCCTCAGCCAAAAACACGCCGGCATGGCCGACCGTGCCGAGTTGGACGAGATCGCTCAGCAGCACAACATCCCGATCATCACCATCGAAGGCCTGATTCGACATCGCCGTCTGCGCGAACACCTCGTCACTCGCGCGGCCGAAGTCTCGATGCCGCTCCGCGAATTCGGCCAAGTGACTGTCATCGCCTACAAGGTCGAGCACGAAGATCAAGAACCGCTCGCGCTGGTCTGGGGAGATTTGAAGTCGATCAAGGCTCCGCTAGTGCGGATGCACTCCAGTTGTTTTACCGGCGACGTGCTCGACAGTCTGCGCTGCGACTGCGGCGATCAACTCCGCATGGCGATGGACATGATCTCGCACGACGGAATCGGGGCCGTCGTCTATTTGCCGCAAGAGGGACGTGGCATCGGTTTGGTGGCGAAGCTCAAGGCGTATCAACTGCAAGATCAGGGCTTGGACACCGTTGAGGCCAACCACAAGCTGGGCTTCAAGGCCGACCAGCGAGACTACATGATCGGCCTGCAAATCCTGAAAGACCTCGGCCTGAGCCAGATTCGCATCTTGACCAACAATCCCAAGAAGCTCGAATCGTTCGAGCACACTTGGGATCTGCACGTCGTCGAACAAGTTCCCATCATCGCGCCGCCTCACCAGCACCGGCAGAAGTACATGGAGACGAAGCGCGACAAGATGGGCCACAAGCTGCCGCCAACCGTTTAAGTGAACTCACCTCTCATCGGGCGACTTCGGTTCTCCAGCGGCGCACGTCTTCCTCGGACAGGTGGTAGACGTCGATTGACGCTCCGATGCGGTGCTTTGGTTCGAAGAATCGGAAGTACGAAAAGTCCTCGCCAGGATAGACCGCGCGGACGCCTCCGTAGCCGTCGCGAGTCCAATGCGGTCGGCCCATCACGAAGTTCACGCTGACCACATGCCAGCCTGTGCGCGGCTGCCTTGTCGGCGGATTCTCGTAGCGCAAGTCGAGCGATTCCGGCGGGAGCGTCCCGAAGTACGCGAGGCTCAGCGGTTCGACTTCCGGATGCTCCACAACAAAGCGTTTGAGTTCGTGCAGGTCTTGCCCCCAATCGAGGTTGGAGTCCAGCAAGTGAAATCGCCCCCACTCAATGCCCCCCGACAGCTCGTTGAAGAACGCCAAGTACTGCGGATGCGATCGACCGAGAACCGGAAAGACCGACAGCAAGAGTGCCGTTGCGACCATTCGGTGACGAGTCTTCGGCCAGGACCAATCGGAGGCAACTTCGCTGGCGAACAGCAACAGCAGCGGGATCGCCGGCAGGAGGTATCGAATGCCGAGCTGCATCCCGGACGAACTAGCCACGACGAACACCAAAGCGGCGGGAGTCAGCAGCCACATTCGCCGCCGCCAATCGGTGGTGCTTCGCGACCGGAGGCAGCGGATCGCCGCCCACAGCAAGAGGACTTGGCTCCAGTGCGGCCACTTGTAAAGCAGCGTCATCAGGTAGTAACTCGCGAAGCCCTTCGTGCTCAGTTCGCCGTCGAGGTACACCGCGTGGTCCGATTCCATCGCCGACTTCTGGCGGTCGATTCCGATGACGTAATCGCGAGGCAACGGCACGGGCAGCGCGGCGAGCGGTCCCAATCGCTGCTGCCAAACGCGAGCCGACTGACTGGCGAACGCAAAATCTTTGAGCGGCGTCCCGATGCCTCGAAACAAGTACGACGTGTTGAGGCACAACCACGCCGCCAGCAGCAAGACGCCCCAGCGTTTCAGCAGATCGCGACGAGCCAGCGGTTCGGCCGATTCGTTCCGCCAACGTTCGACACACCACAATCCGACGACCAGCGGCACGAGCAGCACGTTCGTGAACTTCGCCGCTTGAGCCAGTCCCAGCAGTCCCCCCGCCAGCACGGCGTTTCGCGTCGTCGGTCGTTGTGAGAATCGCCACGCGGCGAACAGCGTCGCGATCCAAAACGTCGCACCTCCGGCATCGGTCGTCACGAGCGAGCCGTGCGCGAGCGCCGTCGGATCGAACGCCCACAAGTACGTCACGAGACACGCTGCCCAAGGCCCATGCCACTCCCACGCCCACCGCGCGAGCAACGCTCCGGCCGCAATCGTCAGCAGGATGATCGGCAGCCGAGCGATGACGACGAAGCGGTCGATGTTCGAATTGTTCGCTGACAAGAACTCATCGCCGAAGCGATTCAAGTCGGTGGTCGGCTCCGTGCGCGGCGACTCGGCTGACGTCAGCAGCAATGGCCACGTTGCCCACATTCGCAACAGCGGCGGATTGCTCGGTTCGAAATCGAAGCGGCCAGTTTTCCAATTCAGCAAGCCAACGGGGATGTGCCAGTATTCGTCGTGCGTGAGCGTCAGTCGAGCGGCCGTCAACGTCATTACGACCGCTTGTCCGGTGAGCATCACAACGATCGCAATGATTGCCCAACGATGATCGCGAGGCCGCCCGATACTAGCCCGACGCGCCAGCGAGGGGTCGTCGGACTCGCGACCGTTCGACCCCTCGCTGGCGCGTCGGGCTAGTGATTCGGGAGGACGGTCAGACATCGAACCACCTTCTTTTCTCGCTCACAACGAATACGTCACGAATGGGTTCTCACACGGATTGCCGAGCGTGACATGCAGGCGACGTTGTTCCGGTTCGGCGATCAATGCGGCGACGGTCTTGCCGGACGGGCCGAGCATCGGTCCTTCCGGTCCTGCGTGTGAGTGTCGGCAGATGCTGACCGGATGCCCGTCGTGATCGGCGAGAAAGGTTTGAACATCCTCCAAACGAATCGAACCAAACTTGCTGTCGATCAGAGATCGCATCCGGTCGAGCCGCGGAAACGAATCGGCCAAGCTGAGCCGAAAGTTCGCATCGCAAGCGTGCTCGGTGCAGAGGTAGTGATTCGAGTGAACCAGAAACCGCTCCTGCAACTCCGGTACGAACGGTCCGTCGCTGGTTAGTTCGACGTCGAGGATTGCTCCGCTGCCATCCGCCAGCATGTAGTTGCCGTTCGAGCAAACTGGGAACTCGCGCATCAACCGCAACACGTCGCGCAGCGAACGTTGTTCGAGGATCAATCGCTTGAGCGGATAATGCGACAGCGAGAACTTCCAAGCCGGGCCGCCTCCGAGTGCGTTCGCGAAGTGTGACACGCCGTGCTCGTTGATGCCGTGATAGCCCAGCATTCCGCCGAACGTCCACATCAGCACGGTCGGTTTGTTCGTCGGCCGCAACTTCAGGACATAACCGAACGATTCCAGTTCCGGCGGGTTGTCACTTGTCTGGCCGACGAAGGTTGTGTTGGTCGCCGTCCCGTGTGGACCGATGGCGAAGGTCGTGCAACCGCCGTCGCCAGTCTGAGCAAGTTCGCCTCGCATCTGGGCGACGAGTGCATCGGCCAGTTCGAGCTTCGCCCCTTCGGCGAGACCAGCGACTTCCTCCAGCAAGTCCGGGCAGAGCTTCTCGAACAGCGACTGAAAGCGCAACGCTCGCGAACGGAGCTGCCCGCGTGACAGCTTCAGCGACGTTGCCAAAAACTCCAAATAGCCTGCGATGTGCTTCGCGGCTTGCTCGCCGTGCTGTTGTCCAAGCTCTCGCGGCGAGCCCGACGCTTCAAAGAACGGATACTGGTTGGCCATGAGTCTTCCTTGGTCCTGGGTGACGCGAACTATAGAGTCCAACACGTCGTGTGGCGCGGTTGCCGCGCGAGGAATCTGTGACGCGAGGTTGTCATGTCGAGCCGATCGGTTTGCAGAATCGGGATTCTGTTCGTGGCAGCGATGGTCGCCATCAGCTTGGCGGCTTCTCCGTCGTGGGCTTGGAACGACGCCGGACACATGGTTGTCGCTCGCATCGCCTGGCTCCGGCTGACGGAGTCGCAACGTGAAGCCGTCTTCACGCGCATGAAGACGCATCCGCATTTTGAGACCTCCCTCATTTCGAATCGGCCGAGCCACGCGACCGATTCCGAGTGGGCCTTTCTGCGAGCCTCCACTTGGTCCGATTACATCCGGCCCCCGAAGTCGATGTCGAAAGAGGCTGTCGCCAAACATCCGAAGCACAAGTTTCATCGGGGTGTGTGGCACTACGTCAATTTCCCGTACCACGCTGGGCAGAACGAGTCGGCGCTGCCGCGCGAGGCGTTGCCGAACGAAACCAACATCGTTGCGCAGATCGAGCAGAGCCTCGACGTGCTGCGTGGCAAAACCAAACACGACGCCGGAGCCGTCGCCGGTCTGTCGGCCGAGGCCAATGAGGCCGTCAGGATCTGCTGGCTGTTCCATCTGGTAGGCGATCTGCATCAGCCGATGCACGCCGTCGCGCTGGTTGACAAAAAACTGTTTCCCGAAGGAGATCACGGCGATCAGGGAGGCAACTTGCTGGCGATCCGCCGTTCGGAATCCGACAAGCCGATGCGTCTGCACGCCTGCTGGGACGGCATGTTGAGTTCCGATTCGCGTTTCGATGCCGTCTGCCAATTGGCTGACGAACTGACTCACGATGCCGCCTTTGCTCCGGCGAAGTTTCCCGAATTCGCCGACCATCATCACCCTCGCGACTGGGCGGCCGAGAGTTATCTGCTGGCGAAGACTCAAATCTACCGCGACGGAAAATTCTCGCTCGTCCGTTGGGAAGACGTTGATCGTGGCACCGTCCCCGCCGACAAAGTTCCCGCGCTCTCCGAGCACGATGCCACTCAATCACAGTTGATCGCCCGTCGTCGTGTCACGCTTGCGGGCTATCGCTTGGCCGAAGCGTTGAAGCAGATCGTGCGTTGATTTCATCGGGACTCAACGTCAAGGACGCCTCCTTGACGAGACCGCATTGCGAGAATTTGCCGATGCCGACTCGATTCTTCATGATCTTCGAACGCTGCTCCGCGCTGGCGATCGTGAGCGTGTTGGTCGCGGTGGCCTCGGCGCTGTCGCTCGCCGAGGAGCCCACGCCGACAACTTCCACGAAGCTCGACTTTCGCCGCGATGTGTTCCCGATTCTGTCGCGACGCTGCTGGGAATGTCATCTCGGAGGGGACACGTCGTCGGGAATTCGGCTGGATGTTCGCGGCGAGTGGCTCGGCGAGACGACCGGCCGGCCGCTGGTCGTCCTCGGCAAGAGCGGAAAGAGCCGCGTCATTGAAGTGCTCGAAGGTCGCGATCCAAAAGTGGTGATGCCGGCGGAAGGGGATCGGCTGAAGCCCGCCGAGATCGCGACGTTGCGAAAATGGATCGACGACGGCTTGGTTTGGGACGACGAGTTGCTGCCGGCACCGAAAGTGAAATCGGACCATTGGGCGTTTCAACCGGTCGTGGTGGATGCGTCTCGCCTCCGAAAGAATCGACAGACGCGGGACGCGTCCGCCACAAACAACCCGATCGACGACTTCATCTCCGCGAAGCATCACGAGCTTGGCGTAACTCCGGCCGACGAAGCCGACCGCCGCACACTCATTCGCCGACTGTCGCTCGATCTGCTCGGCCTGCCGCCGAGTCGCGAGGAGGTCGAAGAGTTCATCGCCGATGAATCGCCTGGTGCCTACGAGCAACTCGTGGATCGGCTGCTCGCGTCGCCCGCCTACGGCGAACGCTGGACGCGGCATTGGCTCGACGTCGCGAGATGGGCCGAGTCGGAAGGCTACGAGAGCAATCATCCGCGGTCCTTCGCGTGGCGGTATCGCGACTACGTCATCAACGCTTTCAACAGCGACAAGCCGTTCGACGAGTTCGTGCGGCAACAGATCGCCGGCGACGAATTGCAGCCGTATTCCGACGAGAATGTGATCGCGACCGGGTTCCTCGCGGCGGCTCGCATCAGCAGCAACGAAGAGGACAAGTGGCGGCAACGCAACGACGTGCTCGTGGACATCACCAACGCGACCGCAAATGCGTTTCTCGGTCTGACGATGCAGTGTGCTCAGTGCCACAACCACAAGTCCGATCCCATCACGACTCGCGATTACTATCGCCTGCAAGCGTACTTCGTCACCGGCCAGCCGATTGATGTCGCTCTGCGCGATCCGTCGCTGCGACGCGACTTCGAAGCCCGGCGGCCTCCCGAATACGAACCGGCTCTCGCGTTGCGAGAATCGCTGTTGGAGTCGGCTCGGCGACGGTTCCACGACGAGGTGCGGCGTTCGCTGACGCCGGACGAGCGATCAGCCTACGAGGCACCGGTCGAGCAGCGCGAGGTCGAACAAGAACGGCTCGCGCGGTTGGTGGATCTCAAGTTTCAGGCCTCGGTGAATGTGCTTGATCGGTACATCCCAGAGTCGGATCGGAAGCTGTACGACGAGATCAAACGCAAGATCACCGAAATCGAAAAGATGTCGCCGCGCGTGCCACAGACGTTCGCGTTTTATTCGCCGGCGACGAGTCCGCATCGGCTCAACGTGCTGCCGAGCATCGGCTTCTACCCGTTGCCGTTTGATCGAGACGCGCTGTCGCGCGAGCGAGGTTCCGTGAAGATTCGCGGCGACGTTCACGGCATCGGGCCTGTCGTGACGGCGGGAGTGCCAGCGGTTTTGGGAGGGAGCGGCGAGTTCGCAGTGGCCAGTGGCGAGTTGAAGATATCGCAGCCCAACTCGCCACTCGTCACTCACAACTCGCAACTCACCCGTCTCGACCTCGCCAACTGGCTGACCGATCCACGTCATCCGCTGACGGCTCGCGTGTGGGTCAATCGGCTGTGGCAATGGCATTTCGGAACGGGGCTTGTCGCGACAGCCGATGACTTCGGTGTGCGCGGCGCCAAGCCGACGCATCCAGAATTGCTCGGTTGGCTTGCCAGCGAACTGATCGACTCTGGCTGGAGCACGAAACACATCCAACGGCTGATCGTCACGTCGCGGACGTATCGGCTACGCAATTTTCCACGCCATCGTGTCGAAGCTGAAGTCTTGCGCGATGTGCAACTCGCCGTCGCCGGCTTGCTCGAACGCCGCATCGGCGGGCCGAGCGTTGGAGGACTGGGCGAGTCGCTCGAAGTTCGCGAGAAGTCCAACCGCCGCAACCTGTACCTGTTCCAAAAGCGAGGCCATCCACCGTCGATGCAAGGCCTGTTCGACGGCCCAAACGAAGCCTCGGAAAGTTGTCCGCAGCGGCATGTCTCGACGACACCGTTGCACGCTTTGTTTCTGCTCAACAACGAATTCGCGCTGCGAGCCGCCATCACGTTGGCTCAGCGGATCGAATCGCTTGCCGGCCTCGACCGTGAGCGGCAAATCGACCTGCTGTTCCGCGAAGTCCTCAGCCGCCCCGCCACCGAAACCGAACGCCTCGCGCTGCTCAAATTCCTCAACGAAGAAACCGCGAAACGTTCCGGAGGTTCAGCGACGCCGAACGCCCCAACACCGTTCCAGTTGTTGTGCCATGTGATGATGAACCTGAGCGAGTTATCGTCTTTGGAGTGATCGGCGTCTTTTTTTGTAGGTCGTGATTTCGCGGAGTTCATACCTTGATGACACGTCGTCGAATGTTGCAGCGATCGGCGCTCGGCTTCGGCTCAGTCGCGCTGGCCGACTTGTTGCGCAACGACGGACTGTTGGGAATGGAGTCACTGTCACCGTCGCACTCCCGCGCAACGACTCGCTCCGTGATCTTCATTTTTCAAGGCGGTGGGCCAAGTCAGGTCGATACGTTCGATCCAAAGCCGTTGCTCCAGGAACTGCATGGGCGGGACGTGCCGGAGTCGATCGGCAAAAACATTCCGAAGATCGCGCGGTCGCCGCTCAATAATTTGCTGGGCAGTCCGTGGAAGTTTCGGCCGTACGGCGAGAGCGGGATTCCGGTGTCGGACTTGCATCCAGAGTTGGGGCGGTGCGTCGATGACTTGTGCGTGATTCGGAGTTGCCAGCATGACTCGCCGATTCATGCACCGGCGGAGTTCATCGCGACGACCGGCACGCAGGTCGGTGATCGGCCGAGTCTCGGCGCGTGGCTGACGTACGGGCTGGGGAGCGAGAACTCGGACCTGCCCGGCTTCGTCGTGTTCAAGACGGGCGAGACGATTCGGCCGCCAGCGATCGGGACCGGCTTCTTGCCGGCTCGGTTTCAGGGAGTGCCGGTCGATTCCGAAAAGGGCATTCCGAACCTCGCGCTGCCGCCCGGCTTCACCGAGTCGGATCGCGTCGCGCAGTTGCGGTTGCTCGGCGCTCTCAATCGTCAGCATTTGGAGCGGCATCCGGACGACTCGGAATTGGAGGCTCGCATCCGCGCCTATGAGTTGAGTTTTCGGATGCAGATGACGGCTCCAGCGGCGTTCGACCTCAAGCAAGAAACCTCCGAGACGCATTCGCTGTACGGCCTCGATCAGAAAGAGACCGCCGAGTACGGCCGCATCTGTTTGCTGACTCGGCGATTGGTCGAGCGGGGCGTGCGGTTCATTCAAATTCGCTCCGGCGGCTGGGACGCTCACGCCGACATCGAGGACAACCACGGCAAGAAGTGTCGCGCAATCGACAAGCCGCTGGCCGCGCTGCTGATCGACCTCAAACGACGCGGCTTGCTCGACGAAACGCTGGTCATCTGCGGCGGCGAGTTCGGCCGCACTCCGGCTTCGCAACGCGGAACATCCAAGCCCGGCCGTGATCATTCTCCTTCAGGCTACACGACATGGCTGGCCGGTGGCGGAGTTCGCGGAGGTCAGATTATCGGCAAGACCGATGAGGTCGGTTATGCTGCAATCGAGCGGCCCGTTCATCCGAATGACCTTCATGCGACGATTTTGCAGGCACTTGGACTCGACCAACACGAACTGGTTTACGAACATCACAACCGTCGCGAACTGGTGACCGTCAACGGCGGTAAAGTCGTGCAGGAAGTCTTCGGGTAACGTCACGCCGAGTGGCTGGGAATCGAATCATGATTCAAGGAATCCCCGCGATTGGTCCGTCCAACGTCGAGAAGCCGATTTCCGCTTTGCCTTGCCGTAGGTCGCCATTCATTCGCGCGGCTGGGATGCAACTCTGCCTGACGTTGTTTACGTTCTTGATTCTCGACGGCGGTTTTGTCGCATTCGTTTTCATCCGCGCTTCTGTGGCTTATTGGGCTGGCGTGTTGTTCATGATCGCCCGGCGACGACGTTCGTTGACGGCAATGGACCAAGTTTATTTGAAACACGGGTTGTGGGTTGCTTTGGCAATTTCATTTCCGATCGCCAGCCAACTGACTGACATGGCTGGCCTTGGCGGCTGGATGTTTTTGAGGAAGGGACTCAGCCTTCTTTGAGTAATTGAAGAGGATTCCCAATGCTGACTCTTCTCGGTCCTCGTGGCCAAGCGTGTGATGGTGTTTCGCGGCGAGCGATTTTGCGTGCCGGTGGGTTGTCGTTGTTCGGCGGCTTGCTGGCGACTTCAGCCGGTAGCGCAGCGCCATTGGTCAAGCACACTCCGCGAATCAAGTCCGTGATCTTGATCGATCTGTTCGGTGGACCGAGTCACATCGACATGTTCGATCCGAAGCCGGATGCTCCGCCGGAAGTGCGCGGCGAGTTCGGCTCGATCTCGACCAGCGTGTCCGGCTTGCCGATCTGCGAGCACTTGCCGCGCATGGCTCAGTGGATGAAACAGGTCACGCTGATTCGGACGATCTCGCATCCGTACAACAGCCACAATCCGTACGCGGTGATGACCGGCTTCACCGGCGGTGTCGACAACCAGGATTACTATTGGCGGCCGACGGACTATCCGAGCATGGGATCGGTCGCGACGTACTTCGGCTGCGGGCAGCTAGGAGTGCCGCCCTACATCGTGTTGCCAGCGCTGCCCGGTTACTCGCAAGCGTTGAGGCGAGCGGGGCCTTACGGCGGGTTCCTCGGCCGCAAATACGATCCGCTGTTCAGCACCTGCGATCCGAAGCTCGACAAGCCGCTCGATCCGAAAAAAGACTTTTACAGCGACGACGTCTGGGCGATTGGCGATCCGCAGATGCCGTCGTTGGACGACTCGCTGACGGCAGATGTGCTCGATCGCCGAAGATCACTGTTGCAGCAGTTCGATGCGAACGCTCGATTGGCGGAAGGTTCGCGAGCGACTCGTGAACTCGACCAGTGGCAAAAGTCCGCGTTCGATTTGCTGCTGTCGAGCCGCGTTCGCACAGCGTTCGATCTGTCGCTCGAAACCGATGCGACTCGCGATCGTTACGGACGCGACCTGTTCGGTTCCTCGACGTTGATGGCTCGACGATTGGTCGAACACGGAGTCAGCTACGTCACGATTCACACCGAATCAAAAGCCAACGGCCACTGGGACACGCACAACAACAATTTCCGGATGTTGAAGAATCTGCGGCTGCCGTTCATCGACCGTTCGCTGCCGGCACTGTTTGAGGACTTGCAGGCTCGCGGCTTGTGGGACAGCACCTTGGTCGTGATGTGCGGAGACATGGGCCGCACTCCGAAGATCAACAAAGCCGCCGGCCGCGATCACTGGCCGCAATGCGGCTTCGCCTTACTGGCTGGCGGGGCCGTGAAGCCTGGCTGTGTCTACGGAACGAGCGACAAACAGGCGGCATATCCCATCGACTTCCCGGTCACGCCCGGCGATCTCTGTGCGACGATCTATCATCTGCTGGGTATCTCGCACGAAGCGACCGTCCCCGATCATCTCACGCGTCCGATCCCAATTTCGCACGGCGGACAGCCGGTCTGGGACGTGTTGGCGTAACACCCCGGCAGATTCCGCCCAATCGGAACCGCCAAATGGGGGATTCAAGCTCCCCCGACTTATTCGGTGTAATCTGGTTTTGGCTCTGATACAGTGGGCGCCCGGAGATTCTCCTCCGATGTTTCGTGTTCTTGTCGGTGTTTTTCGTTCCTAATTTTTTGATAAAGACGGCTTCGCGGCCGTCCCACGAGACTCGCCTAATTATGAGCGTTGCCATCGTTACCTGCCCGAAATGTAAGTCGATGTTGCTCAGCGACACGGCTCAATGTCCCAACTGCCATCATGTGTTGCACACGGATCAGAAGGTTGATCTGTCCGAGTTGAAAACGCACAGTGAAGTCATGGGGGTCAGTTCCAACGAGATCCCCTGTCCCGATTGCGGCGAAATGGTTCGCAAGGAACTGCTGCGTTGTTATCAGTGCGGGGCCTTTCTTCGCAAAGAAATGGCCGAGTCCTACCAGCGGATGCGAGAGAACGCTCCGAATGTTGCCGCGCCAACGCTACGAGAGATTTCTCATTTGGTTCGAACGATCCCATCTGTTTCACCGCCGTCGAATTCCGCAGGTTTACCTCCGCAGGCTGACGATGATGATTTTGCGCTGAGCCCCGGCGTGACCGCTGTCGCTCCGAGTCAGGCAGTGGCGCCTGCTCCGGCGGAGTTACCCGACGTTCCAATGGACGATGCACAGCCGGGCGAAAAGAAAGCCTCAGCGGCTTTTCGTGGGCCCGATATTCCACATTCCGAGGCGACTGCGGGTGATGTCCTGTTGGATATCGCGAAACAGGAAGAATCAGAATCCGAAGGCCGCCGTAAGCAACGTGGCAAGCGGAAGCCGGGGGACACGCGAGCCGGCTTCATTATTTTTTGTCCGTGGGGACATCAGATCGAAGTGCAAGAGAAGCATCGCGGCCAAATGGGCAAGTGCCCGCGTTGTAAAGCGGCGTTCGTCGTGCCCCATGTTCGTGCCGACGAAAAAGTTGCCGAGGCTGGACCGGTCGACACGGCTGTTGCCTCCGCTCCCAGCGAATCGACCGGGGCACTTGTTGCTGGCAAATTCACGCGGTGGATTAAGGAAACGCATATTCATCCGCTCGACCCGACCAAGCTGAAGCTCAAACCGGGCAGTTTGGAAAGCACTTTCGAGACCCAGGATTTGGCGTTCGGCCTCGACGGACTGTTGTTGTTGACCCTTAGTAAAAAGGGAGGGCTCTTCGGCGGAGCAGACAAAAAGAAACCGGAAGCGAGAGACGCCGCAGTCGCTCATCTCTCCGCAGGCAAGCCGCTGTCGGAACTCCAAGTCGCCTCTCAGCGGTTGTTTGGACCGGAAGCGATCAAGCAGATTCAGGTCGTACAACCGGTGATCTACGCTCACGAGTCGATGTTCGCCGGGATTCCGGTGTTTGGTAATCACCGCATCGCTGTGCGGTTGCCGAAGCCTCCCGAAGGTAATGAGCTACTCTTCGCGTCGTTTTGGTTATCAGAATTCCGTGAGTTCGCGAAACAAATGGATGAGGTTTTCGGTGTGCAAGGACTCGGCGAAGATTTCGGCATCCCGATGGTCGACCAACTCACCGAACATAAATGCCACTACACCGAGCAGACGTTTCAAGCGTTGGCCAGTGCCGATTACCACCAAGCCGATCCGAACCTCAAGCTCGCCATCGTGGGCCGAAAGTGTGAAGGGTGCGGCTTGGTCGTGAGCGAAGACGGCCGCAAAAAGGAAAAGCTGGGTGGTGCGGACGGCAAGGGCATCGCCAAGGCGAAGTGCCCGAAGTGCCAGAAGAAATTCGGCGCATTCACGTTCTACATCGTTGAGGCTGCCGATCCCGCCCAACCACCCGCCGTGAATGCTCCGGTTGCCAAATAGCCACCACGGCCAGCGCGCATAGCTGGGTAGTGTGGGCGAGCTGGCGCGATCGCTGTTGGTTTGATATCTCTCTCCTGGAATTCGTCTGCGTGAGTTTGCTGGTCGTGTGACTGCGGACTGGAGCGCAGGAAACCAGACCAGGAGGTGTCGCG
>QWQF01000235.1 GCA_003669125.1 Planctomycetota bacterium | reverse complement strand
GGGCAGGTCGATGCGGAGCCGTTGCCGCTCGCTGGTCTTGAGTTTGAAACGGCAGCGATACGACGCCTTGTCGTCTTCATCGACGACCACCTCGACCAAGCCACGCGAGACGACCGTCTCAACGACTTCCTGAATCTCATGCTTCGCCGCGGACACCTTCAACGAGACCGGCTGCGAGTAATACCGATACGCCAGCGAGCCATCCTGCGACAACAGCGACAACTCGCGCGGGTCAATCGCTTCGAGGACATCGCCCGCCGCGTCGGCCGAGACCGTCAACGCCTTGTCCTTCTGGACCGTGACCTCGCCGTAGACGTCGGATAACTCGACCTTGCCCGCCTTCGATTCCCATTCGCCGGGCAGTCCCGCCGCACGAACTGGCTTGAGTTCTTGTTGCCACGAAAGCGTCGAACCGGCCTTCTTGTCGGCCACATCCGCTGGCTTCAAGTCGTAGGTAATCTCGAACGGCACGTCGCCAACCGCCTCGCGTTGCAGGATGACGGTCCATGTGACCCAGCCCTCGATCGCCTTCTCCGCTTTCTTCTTTTCTTTGATCGCGGGAATGGTCGCACCCTGAACCGTCCGAATCTGCACGGCATCGGCCAACGCTTCGGGGACCGCGATTTGAAACGTGTCGAGTCCCGCGAATTGAACGTGATACGTCACCGTCGTGCGGACGTCCGCCGTCTCCGGCTTCGCGTTGAGCAACGTTGCGATCGACGCCGTCAGCCGAGTCGGACGACGAGTCGTCTTCACCGGAATCTCGACCGGCCGCCGAGTGAACGACCACGCCGAAGCGAGCGTTCCGCCCGCGACGAACGGCGGGTTTGGATCGGCATTGCGTTCCGGTTGCACACCCTTGATCGCCTTCTCATCGGTGAGCACTTCGATCGCGGGTGCTGCGAAGATCGTCACTTGTCCGGTCTCACGCTCGACGTTCAGCGGTTCGAGCAACGGCAGCGTCAGGTTTTGCTCCTTCTGCGTCGCGTCGAGCGGGACATGCCCAATCACGTTGAACTGGATCGCTCCGTCCCGCTTCATGTCGAGCACGACTCGCAGCACCGTCTGTCCGTCCTTGGTCTCGACCGGGTACTCCTTGATCTGCGGCGGGCCGACGACGCGGTCGATCACCATCTTGTCGGGCACACGCAGTTGCAGCTCAAACAAGCCCGCACGTTCGATCGTGTAACTCACCGTCGTCAACGATCGGAGTTCATCGTCGAGGAACTGCAGCTTGGCGACGTGATTCACCAGCACACGCGGTTCCACCGATTTCGCAGTCAGCTTCAGCTCGACCTTCGGCGAATAGAACTTGTAAGCCAGTGATCCGGGCCGACGAATCGCTTCGGCGACCTCGGCCTCCTCGATACGTGTCAGCCCCGTCAGCTTCTCAATATTCAGCAGCAGATCGGCTCCCTTCGCGACGACAAGCTGCCCACTTTCACGGACCACGTCGAGCGCATGAATGCCCGCCGCTGGAACGTTGTCGTTCAACCCGACGACATCAAATGCCTCGGCCGGTGCGGGCCGTTCGGTGTGAACTTCGAGCGTCAACGTTTTCTTGGCACCGCTGAGCAACTCGATCGTGACGACTTGCCGATTCGCCTCATCCGCAGCCTTCCAACCTTTGACGTTCGCATCGTTCGACGACACGCCGAGGATGCGGTCCCCCTTCGGGACGGCGACTCGCAGTTGAGTCAGCTCACCGCGCAGCACGTCATACCGCAAGAACGCATCGGTGTGGATCAGGCCGTCAGCCACCGACACCTGCGTGTGATTCGTGATGCTGGCGAGCAAATCCATCTCCGGCTTGATGCTCGCCTTGGGATGCCACAACACGCCGATGCGACTCGCCGCGCCGAGGTTGCCGACGATCTTCGTTTCTTTGCCCTTCGCTTCAACAGGCTGCCGCACGAGCAGCGGAGTGACCTCAACCGCTTGATCCGCTTCCGGAATCAGCAATTCAAACTTCGTGACGCCGACGGTCGGGACATCGAGATCAAAACTCTTGCCGTCCGGCGATGACCGCACTCGCGCGGCGAGTTGGATCTTCACCTTGTGCTCGCCCGGCGTCGGAAACAGCAGCGAATAAACTCCGTCACCCGTTGCTCGCAGCAGAACTTTCTCTTTCGCGTCTGCTCCACCCTCGCTGGTCACTTCGCCGACCGCCGCATCGCCGAACTTCAACGGCAATTCCGACCAGGCTTTGCCGAGCACTCGCACCGAGTATTCCGCTTCGATCCGGGCGACATCCTGATCGATCTTCCCGCGATAGCTGGCGGCCGAAATCACCGCGGCGACAGGCGGTTGGCCGGGCTGGTCGGCGGACTTGTTCCAGAGCTTGAGGTACTCGGCATACGACATGAACACGGTCGCCTTCTGCTTCTCGAAGACCGTGCTCAGTTGCTTGTACGGCACATAAATGAGCTGCTCCCAAGTGACCTGCTGCCCGTCTTTTGGTTTCGCAGGCTCGGCGGCCTCTTGGGCGAACGCTTGAGAAGCCGGAGGAGCGCTCGGAAGTCCGAGCAGGAATGAGGTAACTGCTGACCAGCCAAGCAGCAGAAACAAAATCGATCGGGTTGTGGTGCCTCGGAGTTTAGAGGCGGAGAAAAAGCGCGGGTTCCGAACGCTCATGAGCGGAAGTCCTTGAGGCAATAACGAATTCAAAACCAGTCAATTTCGGAGTTTAGGCAAACCGGACAAGCCTTGCCAATTGGCAAGTCCGGGAAGACTGGGGATTCTTGTGACTGCACAATCGGCATCTTCAGAAGTCCGTTCGACGCGCGACGTGACCTTTCGGATTCCGAAAACTTGGCAGAATCTTCCAAAGAAGTCGACGTGGCAGGCGACTTCGGCCTTAGTTCGCAGCAATGCTTTTCCGGTTGTGAACCCCACCGATCGCGGCGAGATCACACCACGAACGAGGGTGGTCTGGTCGGTCACGGAGACCGCACCTAGAATCCGCCCCTTCCGCGACGGCTGAGTTGCCCGCGTGCGGAATTCCCTCCCGAACGATCGATCCGACTGGTAGCGATTTCGCATGGCTGACCCCCGCATCAACCTGAAGAACCCCAATCTGGCGGCCTTGTTGGCGTTTCTGATTCCCGGAGCCGGCCATTGGTACCAAGGGCGTTGCTTCAAGGCGGTGATCTATTCAGTCTGCGTCTTAGGGACGTTCTGCTGGGGACAGGCGATGGCGGAATGGAAGGGAGTCTACTTTCGCTGGCAGGATCTCGAAGGCCGTGATCGCTTCCGGACACGCGACCGCACGATCGGTTATCTGTCCCAAGCTCTGGTCGGTTTGCCGTCGCTGCCGGCGTTGGTTCAGTGGCAGAGGTACCCCAGCAACGATGCGGATGGGCGCGACTTTTCGAAGTTGGACACTCCGATCGACGCACCGTTTGAGGGCTTCGCCAAGTACGAAGCACCCAACGATTCCTGGGAAGGGCGGATTTCGGGCACCCTGCAATTGGCGGTGGATGACACCGGGCCGCGCGGTTTTGGACCGGAAGTTCGTGGCCATTTTCGCGGGATCGCGAGAATCGAGACTCCAGGTGCCGCGGCGATGGAAGTCGAAAAAGAATTCGACCTCGCGGGGCCGATCACGATCGCTCCGCAAGTGCTCGGCAACGGCAACGTGACCATCACGATCGATGGCAAGAACCGAGCGAAGGAATACTCCAGTTCGCGCCGCTACGTTCGCAGTCGCATCGTCACCGAGCGAGGTGAATTCGATGCGCCGGTCGGCGAAGTCGAAGGGACCATCCCCAGAGGTTTCTGGGACTGGTATCAGGTTCCCCTGGAAGAAGATGCTGTGAACGAAATGAATCGTCGGCTCGGCGGCAAACGCTACGAGATCGCGTTGTTGTTCACCTGGGTTGCTGGGCTGTTGAACTTGCTGGCGATTTGGGACGCCTACGAAGGTCCGGCCTACGGCTACGGTGACGAGGTCGATCAACCGGACGGACAGCCCTCAACCGCACCACCAGCGACTCCCGTCGCCGCTGCTGTCACGGCGACACCCGCGCCGATTTCGTGATGAATGAGGCTTGGTCGCGCGACTGACCGTTACTCTCGTCTCTCAACTCTGGACTTATCATGCTGCTCGGCGTTCAAAACGTGTTGTGGTATCTGCTGCCGCTGGCGGTGGCGATCAGTCTGGTTTACAGCGCGAGCCGGTTTGAACTGCCGGAGCGGATTCTTCATCGAGCCACGCGGCTGTTTTTGCAAATCGTGCTGTTCATGGGGACGATCTTCGCGATCCTGTTCGTGCTGTCCGACGGACTGTAGCCCTATCGCTCCGCGACAGGATTGCCGAACGTCGCGTGGCTCACGAGCGTTTTTCGGCACTCAAAGGTCTGTTCCTCACCGGCATTCCTGTCGCGGAGCGACAGGGCTACTGATCGATCTGTCATGGCCGATCTTCCTGCTGTTCCTGAGCCTGCTCCCGTTGATGTCCGGGACAAAGTCCGGTCACTGCCGACAACAGCCGGCGTGTACTTGATGAAGGATGCGCTCGGCCGAGTCATCTACGTCGGCAAAGCGGTCAATTTGCGCAGCCGCGTTTCGAGCTATTTCAACTCGAAGGCCGCGTTTGACCGGCGGATTTGCGATCTGGTTCCGGAGATTCGGGACGTCGACCACATCGTCTGCGACAGCGAAGTCGAGGCGTTGTTGCTCGAAGCGCGGCTCATCAAAGACATCCGTCCGCGGTTCAATTCTGATCTGAAGGACGACAAGACCTTTCCGTATTTGCAGATCACGACGCGGGAAGATTTTCCTCGGATCGAGTTCACACGCAAACCGCGTTCGCGCGGCGTGAAGTTGTACGGGCCGTTCACGAGCGCGAAGCAGTTGCGAGGCGCGATCAGTGTCTTGCAGCGCATCTTTCGGTTTCGCACTTGTTCGCTGGACATCGCCGAGGGAGAAGAACGCTGGCGTTGGTTCCGGCCGTGCCTGCTGGCGAGCATTGGGCGATGCACGGCTCCGTGCAATTTGCGAATCAGCAAGGAGGACTACCGCCGCGACATCCGCCGTCTGTGCATGGTTTTGAACGGCAAGAAGAGCAAACTGCTCAGTGAGCTGAAAGCCGAGATGTTGACCGCGTCGCAAGAACTGCGGTTCGAACGAGCGGCGCGCATTCGCGACGAGATGACTGCGCTCGAGACGCTCAATCTGCGAGGCAACCTGAAGGATCACGAGCAGCCGGAAGTTTTTCCGATCGACCCGAAGAAAGGAATGCGCGGGCTGATGAAAACGCTGAACCTCGACAAGTTGCCGCGACGCATCGAAGGGATCGACATCGCGCACCTGCAAGGGGGCGAGACGGTCGCGAGTCTCGTGTCATTCCTCGACGGCCTGCCGTTCAAGCACGGCTACAAGCGATTCAAAATCAAGTCGGTCGATGGCGTCGATGACTTCGGCTCGATCCGCGAAGTCGTCAGTCGACGCTTCAGCCGGCTGCGTGAAGAGGGGGAATCGTTTCCCGACTTGCTGCTGATCGACGGCGGCAAAGGACAGCTCAGCGCGGCGCTGGATGCGTTTCGGCTGCTGGAGATCACTCCGCCACCAATTCTGTCGCTGGCGAAACGGGACGAAGAGATCTTTCTGCCGGGCGAGTCCGAGCCGATCCGGCTGAGCAAACACGCCTACGCCCTCCGGCTGTTGCAGTACGTCCGTGACGAGGCGCATCGGTTCGCACAACATTATCATCATTTGCTGCGTCGCAAATCGTCGCTGGGAGAGTGAGCCGCGAGGAACACAATCCTTTGAAATCTGAAAAGGGCGGAGACTGGAGCATGCGAGGCGAAACTTTTGAAGCGATCCATCGCAAGAGCGGACAACCTGCCGTTCGCGCAGCCTGTTTCCGTGTCGTCGCACTCTTCGGGTTGGCGTTGATGGCACAAGAGTCGTTGGGTGCCGAGCGATTGGTGATTCCCGATCCGGCGGCTCAGAAAACGGCGTTGGCGACGGTCAAAGAGGTTTACAAAACGGAGCTGGCTTCGGCGAAATCGCGCGAGCAGTTCAGTGATCTTGCGGAACGCATGCTGGGCAATCTTCAGGATGAAGCGGACTCGGCGGCGAACGACTATGTGCTACTGACGCAGGCTCAGGCCTTGGCGTTGAAAGGGAGCCGAGTCACGCTGTCGCGGCGAATCATCGACATGCTGGCCGAGCGATTTGACGTCGATGGCGATGCGCTGCTCGTGCAGACGATGAAGGATCTCGCGAAGGGGCCGACCGACAAAGACTTTCACAAAGAGTTGGCCGATGCCTCGCTGAAGATTGCCGAGGAAGCGGTGCGAGCCGAGAAGCCGCAACTGGCTCTGCAACACTTGGAGTTGATTGAGGCGATTGCGCGGCGACTGAAGAACACGGATCTGTTGAAAAAGACGACGACGCGGCGAGCGGAGATCACGGAGGTTCAGAAGCTGGTGGCCAGCGTGAAGGGGGCGGAAGCGACTTTGCTCAAGGAGCCGAATGATCCGGCGGCGAATGAGGTCCTCGGACGGTATTTGATCGGGACGAAATCCGATTGGGATCAAGGGCTGCGGCGGTTGTCGCTGAGTTCCGATGCGAAACTGAAAGAGGCGGCACTGAAGGACTCGGCCGCGATTGATGGCGAGAAACCGCCGACACCGGACGAGGCGATGCTGCTTGGCGATGCGTGGTGGGATCTCGCGCAGAAGCAATCGGCTTCGCTTCGCCCCGCGCTCAAACTGCGAGCGGCGCAGTGGTACTCGACGGTGCTCGCGTCACAGAAGGGTCTGACGAAGGCGAAGCTCGAACAGCGAATTGCGGAATCGGAATGGAGAGACGATCCGGAACTGTCCGCGTTGATGCCGTTGAATCGACGGCAGCATCAGTTTCAGAAGGCAATGTCGGTTGGGAAGGGACTGTTGACCAAAGATTTCGCGATCATGCAGTCGCTGCCGTTCGACGAGGCGGTCGCGTTGAACGAGTCGTTCAAGGATCGCAAATTCCGAGCGTTGCGGTTTCGTCCGTACCCGACTTCCACCGGCCTGAAGGTCGCGGCCATCTGGCATCGAAGTTCGCTCGCGGGCGAGTTCTTCATCGGCAATGCCGACACGGTCAAGCAGCGGGATGAGGAACTGCGGACTCAAGGGTTCGCGCCGGTGGACTTGGCGGCTTTCGTCGATGCGGATCGGAAAGTCCAGCACCTCATGCTGTGGGGCCAGACGAAGCCGTCGGCCGACACGAAGTATTCGCTGATGATTCATCGGCCCAACGACGGAATGCCGTGGGGAACTTCGGCCGATGAAGCTCCGCAGACCAAGCACTTGTACGTCGATGCCGACAACAAGTTGCTCTTCGACATCATCTGGCGGCAGCCGAAGAAGACTTTTTATCATGCTCGCGGTGACCTCAACTACTGGGAGAAGAAACTCACCGACATCAATCAGCAGTTGATCGACGTCTCGGTGGTCGCTGTTGGCGAGAAGCTGAATTTCTCGTGCGTCTTTCATGGACTGACCGGCGTCAAGCACAGCGAAGTGCATGGCAAGACGCTCGACGAGAACCTGGAAGAATGGACGAAGCTCAGCGAGTCGGGCTTCAAGCCGGGTTCGGTTTCCGTCGCGGTCACGCCGAGCGGCCAAACTTATTCCGCGTCCGTCTGGCACGCCTCGTCGAAGTGAGCCCGCATGTCCGCTGAAAAGACCAACGGCCTCGTCATTCGCCTGGCGGACTTCAGTGAGTCCAGCCGCGTAGTCACATTGTTCACGCGGGACTTCGGCAAAATCTCGTGCATCGCGAAGGGCGCGAAGCGGCTCAAGGGGCCATTTGAAACCGCTCTTGATCTGCTCGCGGAATCTGACCTAGTGTTCCTGCGGAAGTCTTCGGGAGGTCTGGACATCCTGACCGAATGCCAGTTGAGGACTCGGTTCCGGCCGCCGGCGGGCAATCTGAATTGCTTGTACGGCGGGTACTACGTCGCCGAGTTGTTGGCTGGACTGACCGAGGAATACGACCCACATCCTGTTCTGTACGACGAGGCAGTGATCGCTCTGCGGCGACTGACGACGGAATCGGATTTCCGTTGGCCGGTGCTGCGGTTTGAAGTCATGACGTTGCGAGAGATCGGCCAACTGCCGGACTTTCACGCGTGCCTCGCCTGCGGACGGACGGTGGCCGATCACACGAACTTCGTCTTCTGGGTGTCTCAAGGAGGATTGCTCTGCCCGAACTGCCGCCAACCGGAATTCGCGTCGCATCCGATTCACGGAGCGACGCTGGCTCTGTTTGAACGACTCGCCGGCGAAGACGCTCCTCCTATTCCGACCGCGCCTGTGCCTGCCAAATCCCTTCAAGAACTTCGTCATCTCCTCACGGCCGCCATCTGCCAGCCACTCGACCGCCGGCCCAAGATGCTCGGCTACCTGCCCTTCTGAAGTTTTGAATTTGAACTCTCAAATTTGAAATTTGAAATCCCCATGTCCCACCTCCCGACTGCCGCTGTTCGATCGGCTGCGTGCCTGATGTTCGCGCTCTGCGCGATGCTCACTGGCTGCGCGGCGAATGGTTCGCCAATTTCGCTGACTCAGTGGAGTTGGGGGCGCAGCCTGAGCTTGTCGCGGGACAAAGACGAGGCCCCGTCGTTCGACTCAGAGTCAAAATCGGAGGAGGAATCGGAGGAGGAAGATGTGGCCGCCGTCGATCCGAAAGACGGTGAAGAGTCGCCGGCCAAACCGAAAGAACCGCGACGCCTGTTCGGTTTCGGAGGCCGCCGAAAACCGGAAGACGAAATCAAGAGCGACCGCACGCATCATGACCGCAACGTCGTTCCCAAAATCGAACGCGGCGACGTCGTGGCCGAGCGACACTGGTACGACCGATTCAGCTCCTCGCGACCCTCGACACCGGTGGTCCACGATGAGTCAGAACAGCAGCGGCAACGAGAAATCTACGACGAAGCCGAGCGGCTCTACCAAGACCAGCACTACGCCGAAGCGGTCAAGATGCTGAAGCCGCTCACGAAGCGGAAACAGTCGTTCTGGCAGAAGGCTCGCTTCTGGAGTGTCGAACCAGAATACCGTGAAGATCACAATCGCGTACGTGAAGACTCGATGTATTTGCTGGCGGAAAGCTACTTCAAACAAGAACGCTTTTCCGACGCAAAGGAATACTACGAGCTGCTGTTGAAGGAATACCCGTCCACCCGACATCTCAACATGTCGACGAAGCGGCTGTTTGCCATCGGCCGAACGTGGCTCGGCTTCCCGGAATTCGTGACGACCAATGACGTGACCCCGGTGAACCTCGAAAACCCGCGAGCCACGCCGGTTCCGAAGAAACAAAAACCGCCACACTCGGCAGTCCTCGTGCCCAACCTCACCGACAAGAGCCGACCGGCCTTCGACACGCCGGGCAACGCGCTCGATGCGCTCAAGGCGATCTGGATGTACGACCCGCGCGGGCCGCTCGCCGACGATGCGATCATGATGACCGCCAGCCACTACGTCCGCGTCGGCAACTACCAGGAGGCCGATCGCTACTTCTCGATGCTCCGCGAGGAGTATCCCAACAGCCCGCATCTGCAGACGTCCTTCGTGGTCGGCTCGCACGTCAAACTGATGAGCTACCAAGGAGCCGGCTACGACGAGAAGCAGCTCGAAGACGCGCGGCAACTCAAGGCCAGTACGCTGCGTCTGTTCCCGAACTTGCCGGAAAAGGAACGTCTCAAAGACGAGCTCGCCAAAATCGAAGAGGCCCGTGCTCAGCGTCTGTGGGAACTCGTGGAACTGTACGGCCGCAAGCGAATGCCCAAGGCACAGATCATCTACGCCGAAGAGTTGCTGCAAACGTATCCGAAGAGCCGCTACGCCCCGGACGCTCGTGAACTGCTCGCCAAGTTGCACGCTCCCGCGATCGAGAAACCGTCAATCGGCACGCGTGTCCTCAACCGACTGCCGCGATTGCGAAAGCCGTCCGACGAAGGAATTGACGTCGACTCCAGTACGAGTGCTCGCGTCAACGACGATTTGCCGAGCGTCAACAAGCGGACACCCGGTGACAACGACCCTGAAATGTTGGGGATGCCGCGATGAGCCGCACGATTGCTCGACGAGCATTCCTGTCGTGCTGTGCCACAGCCACGCTGACCGCTCTGGCGGGTTGCGGTTACATGGTCGGTGGCGGGTTCGATCCGCAGGTCCGTTCGGTCGAGGTGCCGATGTTCGAGACCAGTTCGCTGCGTCGCGGCATCGAAGTCCAACTGACCGAAGCGGTCCAAAAACAGATTCAACTCCGCACCCCGTTCCGAGTCGTCAAAAGTGACGCCGACACGCGGCTCTCTGGCCGAGTGGTCGATCTCCGCAAGAGCGTGCTGGGGGAGAATCGCCAGGACGACCCGCGCGAGCTGCAAGTGAACCTTGTCGTCGAAGTCGTCTGGGAAGACCTGCGTTCTGGCCGCATCCTCGCCGAGCAGCAAGTCCCCGTTGGGCCGGAACTTCTCTCGTTACGGTCGCAGACCGAATTCGCCCCGGAAGTTGGCCAATCGCTGGCCACCGCCATGCAGCAGTCGATCAACCAGCTCGCCCGGCAGGTCGTCAATTTGATGGAAACGCCGTGGTAGTTGCCTCCTTTCGACGGCACCAGTAGACTTCCGCCCCTTCGTCGGGAACCGATTTTGGACAGCTCATTCGCTTGATGATTTTGAGGGCAAGGCAACATGGCTCATAAGAAGGGACAAGGCTCCAGCCGCAACGGTCGCGATTCGAATTCGCAACGGCTGGGCATTAAGAAATTCGGCGGACAGACCGTCATTCCCGGCAACATTCTGGTCCGTCAGTGCGGCACCAAGTGGCGTCCGGGCAAGAATGTCGGCCTGGGTACCGACTACACGATCTTCGCGCTCAAGGCCGGCACGGTCTTCTTCGATCAAGAAGGCCGCCGCATCAACGTCCGACTGCCTGAAGCCGCTCCGGTTTGAGCGGTTCGCACGATTCGCACAGCCACCAGGCGGGATTCATTCCCGCCTTTTTTATTGCCCGAGGCAAAGATCGAGCTTTGAACTTGCCGAAAGCCCTCCAAATCGGTGAGCTATCAGTCTGTTCGGATGCGTTGTCGGAGAGGAATCGGAACTCGGGAGGACGCTCATGTCCACGAAGCCGTCTTGGAGCCACCCGTCGCTCACTCGTCGCACTGCCTTGCAAGCCGGGTCCATTGGGCTGCTGGGATTAGGCACCAACCATCTGACCGCGCTGCGAGCCGCTGCGGCTCCGGGGCATGAACGAGTGCCGACCGCAAAGTCGGTGATCTACGTTTTCCTGTCGGGTGGCTTGGCTCAACAAGACAGCTTCGACATGAAGCCCGAAGCGCCGGACAACATTCGCGGTGAGTTTCAGCCGATCTCCACTCGCTCACCCGGCACCCAGATTTGCGAGCACCTGCCGCAGCTTGCTCAGCGCAGCCATTTGTGGTCGCTGTGCCGCTCACTGACGCATCCGTCGAACGATCATTCGCTCGGCCATCACATCATGCTGACCGGTCGTTCGGACGCGCCGCTGGGTTTCAGTCCGAATCAGCCAGGACCTCTCGATCATCCCTCGATCGCCTCGGTCGCAGGAGCCGTCACGCGATCGCGCAACAACTTGCCGCCGGCGGTGGTGCTGCCCGATCGGCTGGTGCATTACTCGCGGCGAGTCCTCCCCGGTCAGTTCGGCGGGATCATGGGTTCGCGGCGTGATCCGTGGTTCATCGAGTTGTCGCCGTTCAGCGCGCTCGGTTACGGAGCGTACCCGGAATACGAATTCGATCATCAAGAGCGACCGAAGATGCCGCATCGCTTCACGTTTGAAGCGCCGAATCTGTCGCTGCCCGAAGGAGTCAACTTCGGTCGGCTTGATCGACGCGTGGATTTGGTCCGCTTGATCGACGAGCAGCGCGCCGGACTCGACCGAGCTGGCTCAACCGGAGCGTTCGATCGTAATCGCCAAACGGTGTTGTCGTTGCTGACTGACGCGAAGGTGCGGCAAGCGTTCGATGTCACGAAGGCTCCCGATGTCGAGCAAGACCGCTACGGCCGCAACTCGTTTGGCTGGTCGCTGCTAATGGCCAAGCGGTTGGTCGAGGTGGGAGTCAATCTCATCCAAGTGAATCTCGGCAACAACGAAACTTGGGACACGCACGGCGAAGCGTTCCCGCATCTCAAAGATCAACTCTTCCCGCCGACCGACAAGGCGTTGTCCGCGCTGCTGGACGATCTGTCGCAAAGCGGCTTGCTCGACAGCACGCTGATCGTGATGGCCGGCGAGTTCGGCCGCACTCCGAAGATTACGCACCTGCCGCAGCACTACAAACTCCCCGGCCGAGACCACTGGGGCGCGGTGCAAACCGTCTTCTTCGCCGGCGGCGGCATCCAAGGTGGCCGAGTTATCGGCACCTCCGACAAAGTCGGCGGCTATCCAGTGAACGACGCGCAGAAGCCGGAGAACATGGCCGCGACGATTTACTCCGCGCTCGGCATTCCCGACACCGCCGCCTGGCACGACGACCTCGATCGCCCGCACCACATCTATCACGCCGAGCCGATCCGCGGACTGCTGTGAGCGGCAATTCGGGGAACTCGTGATGTCTCGCGTTTATGCCATCGCCGCGATGGACACCAAGGGAGCGGAGATCGCCTTCGTCGCGAATCTCATCCGCGCGTGCGGAGTCGAGGTTGTGACCGTCGATGTCGGAACGAAGGGGCTCCCCGTTGTCGCTCCCGACATCACTCGCGAACAAGTTGTGGCTTGTTGTTCGACGTCAAATCCACTCACGAAAACGGACCGAGGCGAAGCGGTCACGGCGATGTCGGCGGCGCTGGTGGAATTCCTCAATGTGGAGTACGCGGCGGGGCGACTCGCGGGAGTCATCGGCATCGGAGGCGGCGGCGGAACCGCGCTCATCACGCCGGCGATGCGAGCATTGCCGGTCGGTGTGCCGAAGGTGATGGTCAGCACGATGGCCAGTGGCAACGTCGGGCCGTACGTCGATTGCTCCGACCTGACGATGATGTATTCGGTGGTCGATGTGGCGGGGATCAATTCGGTCTCGCGGCGAGTGTTCGCGAATGCCGCGCACGCGATCGCCGGCATGGTGGCGCACTCGCTGCCGCGCGCGGATGAGAAGCCGACGCTGGGCATGACAATGTTCGGAGTCACGACACCGTGCGTCGATGCCGTGCGGAAATCGCTGGAAGGTCGCGGCTACGATTGCCTCGTGTTTCACGCGACGGGATCGGGGGACCGGGCGATGGAGAACCTCGTGCGCAGCGGCTTGATTCAAGGAGTCATCGACGTCACGACCACCGCCGTTGCGGACGAGATTGTCGGCGGAGTGCTTGCGTGCGGCCCACATCGATTTGACGCGATTCTCGATGCTCGCGTGCCGTATGTCCTGAGCGTCGGCGCGCTCGACATGGTCAACTTCGGAGCGAGGGAAACCGTGCCGCCAAGGTTCGCTGGGAGGAAATTGCACGTCCACAACGCTCAGATCACGTTGATGCGGACGACGCCGGATGAGAATTGCCAGTTCGCTCGCTGGATCGCGGACAAACTGAACCGCTCGACCGCGCCGCTGACACTGCTGATTCCCGAACTCGGAGTCTCGTCGATTGACGTTGTCGGTCAACCGTTTCACGATCCCGTCGCCGACGCGGCGCTGTTCGACGAACTCGAACGAACCGTGCAACAGTCGCCGCAGCGGAAGATCAAACGCCTGCCGCTGCACATCAACGATCCAGCGTTCGCGGCGGCGTTGGTCGAAGAATTTCTCGATCTCACCAGCACAACGTGCTGAACTTTGAAAGTCGCCCACATGCCGGAATCACGCAGTTCGATCCTTGCTCGTTTTCGTCAGCAAGTCGCGGCCGGCCAGCCGATCGTTGGTGGCGGAGCCGGTACGGGCATCAGTGCGAAATGCGAGGAGGCGGGCGGGATCGATTTGATCGTGATCTACAACTCGGGCCGGTTTCGCATGGCGGGGCGCGGGTCGTTGTCCGGGATGATGCCGTACGGCAATGCGAATCAGATCGTCAAAGAGATGGCGTTCGAGGTGCTGACCGCGGTGACTCACACGCCGGTCTTGGCGGGAGTCTGCGGCACCGATCCGTTCATGATCCGCGATTGCTTTTTGCGCGAACTGCAAGCGTTGGGCTTCGCCGGCATTCAAAACTTTCCGACGGTGGGACTGATCGACGGCACGTTTCGACAGGGACTCGAAGAGACCGGCATGGGTTACGACTTGGAAGTCGATCTGGTGAAGGCTGCTCACGACCTGGATTTGTTGACGACTCCGTACGCCTTCACTCCGGCGGAGTCCGCAGCGATGGTGAAAGCCGGCGCGGACATCGTGGTCGCGCACATGGGACTGACTACGAGCGGGAGCATCGGTGCACAGACTGCGAAGTCGTTGGACGACAGTGTCCGCGAGGTGACCGCCATCGCCGACGCGGCCAAAGCGGTGCGCGGCGATGTCTTCGTGCTCTGTCACGGCGGGCCAATTGCGATGCCGGCAGACGCTCAATTCGTCCTGGACCGCGTGCCGGCTTGCGATGGCTTCTACGGAGCCAGTTCGATGGAACGCCTGCCGGCCGAGATCGCGATCACCCAGCAGACACGCGATTTCAAGTCGCTGCGTCGCGGAGTGCACCGTTAAACATCGACGAAACATCGACGCGATTTTGCCCCGCCATCTGTCTGGTGAGTTGTTCTCGAGCTGAACAAAACCGAGGTCAGACCGTGCTGGGTGTAACGGCCGCAGCGGGGGGGGCTTGGCATCGTTGAACAACGACCCAACCATTCGAGATTTCGCCAGCGGTGATTCTGCTCGACGAGGAACTGGTCGAGAGTCTGCAAACCGTTTGAAGCGATCAAAAGTCGGCGCTCTTGGGCACACGTGGAAATGGAATGCAGTCGCGGATGTTGCCCAGGCCGGTGACGAGCTGAATCAGCCGCTCGAAGCCCAGGCCGAATCCCGAATGCGGGACCGTGCCGTAACGCCGCAGGTCGACGTACCACCAATACGTCTCTGGATCGAGATGGCACTCTTTCATCCGTTCCAGCAGCACGTCCAGTCGCTCCTCGCGCTGGCTGCCGCCGATGATCTCACCGACTCGCGGGACCAGCACATCCATCGCCCGCACGGTTTTTCCGTCGTCGTTGCAACGCATGTAAAACGGTTTCAGTGTGCGCGGGTAGTCGAACAGGATCACCGGCTGCTTGAAGTGCTGTTCCGTCAGAAATCGTTCGTGTTCTGATTGCAGGTCGCAGCCCCATTCGACTTGGTACTCGAACTTCTGGCCGGAGTTTCGCAGTAGCTCGACCGCTTCCGTGTACGGCAACCGGATGAATTCGTGATCGAGGATATTTTGCAGCGTCGAGAGCAGTTCGTGCTTCTCGTCGATGCGTTCGTTGAAGAACGCCATGTCGGCTTCGCAGTTCGTCAGCACGTCGCCGATGACCGATTTGATGAACGATTCGGCGAGCTGCATGTTGTCGGTCAGTTCGTAGAACGGCATCTCCGGTTCGACCATCCAGAACTCGGCGAGATGCCGCGTCGTGTTGGAGTTCTCTGCACGAAACGTCGGTCCGAACGTGTAACAGTCGCCGACCGAAGTCGCGAAGATTTCCGCTTCGAGTTGTCCGCTGACCGTCAATGACGCGGGCTTGGCGAAGAAGTCGAGTTCAAAATTCACCGGCTTGCCCGACGCGGCCAGCTTGTGCAGGTCGAGCGTCGTGACCTGGAACATCTGCCCGGCCCCTTCGCAGTCGCTGGTCGTGATGACCGGCGACTGGATGTAGACGAACCCGCGCGACTGATAGAACTGATGAATCGCCGCCGAGGCCGCGTTGCGTACGCGCGTGACGGCTCCGAACGTGTTCGTGCGCGGCCGCAGGTGCGCGATCTCCCGCAGGAACTCCATCGAGTGTCCCTTCTTTTGCAGCGGGTACTTGAGCGGGTCCGCCTCGCCGAGCACTCGCAGCGACTTCGCGTGGACTTCGATCCGCTGCCCCTTCGCGGGCGAGTCTTTGATTTCGCCTTCGATGGCGATGCTCGCTCCCGTCGTGACGTGCTTGATCGCATCCGCGTAACCGGGCACGTTGGCGTCGATCACGATCTGCAAGTTGGCCAGGCAACTGCCGTCGTTGAGTTCGACAAACGAAAACGCTTGCTTGGAATCTCGTCGCGTGCGCACCCAGCCGCGAAGATCGACTTCTTGTCCGGCCTGACCGGCCTTGAGAGCTTGGGCAACTTTCATCCGCAACATGGCTCAACTCCGTTTTGGCATTCGTGCGTCAAAAACCCAGAGTTGTCCTCGGAGACAATCACTGGCGTGCGAGGTGTAGTGAACTTTGCGAGTCCGTGGGAGTGAACTCCACTTCGCCACCGTGGCGGCGACACTGAACGGCGATAGACTGCTTGGCTGTCGCAGTCGCGTTCGGGAGATACGTTCCGTCACGGGAGCGGTTTATGCTGGCGAAGTTGTTTTCGTATTCGTTACTGGGGATAGAGGCCAAGCCGGTCGAGGTGGAGGTCGATATTTCTCCCGCCTCAATGCCGCGCACGGTGCTCGTCGGCATGGCCGAGACGGCGGTCAAGGAGAGCACGCACCGCGTCGAACGAGCGCTCGTGAACTGCGGCTATTCGCGACCGATTGACCGCGTTGTCATCAATCTCTCGCCGGCGGAGTTGCCGAAAGAGGGAGCGTCGTTCGACTTGCCGATCGCGCTGGGGATGATCGTCGCCTGCGGTCAGCTCGCGCGGGATCGGCTGACTCAATTCGCGGCGGTCGGAGAATTGGCGCTCGATGGCACAGTGCGGCCGGTGCGGGGAGCGTTGTCGATGGCGATTGCCGCTCGCGAACAGGGCAAGACGGGGCTGCTGGTGCCCGTCGAGAATGTGCCGGAAGCGTCGGTGGTGGACGGCATCCAGATCATTCCGATCGGCACGCTGACCGAAGCGGTTGGGTTTCTGTCGGGTGAGTTGGAAATCGAACCTGCTCAGTTCAGTTGGGACCGTGCGGTCGCGTCGTTCGGAAGTTACGACGTCGATTACTCGGACGTGAAAGGGCAAGAGTCGGCGAAGCGAGCGGTCACCGTCGCGGCGGCCGGGACGCACCATCTGCTGATGATCGGCTCGCCGGGGACGGGCAAGACACTGCTCGCGCGGCGGCTGGTGACGATCTTGCCGCGACTGAACACCGAAGAAAGTTTGGAGACGACGCGCATCTGGTCCGCCGTTGGGCGTTTGGAACGAGGGCAATCGCTGATCTTGCAACGTCCGTTTCGGTCGCCGCATCACACGATCAGCGAAGCGGGTTTGGTCGGCGGAGGCAGCACGCCGGCTCCGGGGGAGATCAGCCTCGCGCATCACGGCGTTTTGTTTTTGGATGAGCTTCCCGAATTCAATCGTCGCACGTTGGAAGTGCTGCGGCAGCCGTTGGAGGAAAACAACGTCACGATTTCGCGAGCGATGGGCAGCGTCACATTCCCCGCGAACTTGATGCTGGTCGCCGCGATGAACCCGTGCCCGTGCGGTTATCGCGGCGACCCGAAGCGAAACTGTCAGTGCAGCCCGATGCAGATCGACCGCTATCTCGCCAAGATCAGCGGGCC
>QWQF01000147.1 GCA_003669125.1 Planctomycetota bacterium | reverse complement strand
CCAACTTCCATGTGCTGGCCATTGTCGAAAATGAGCGGCAGCGTGAGTCTCGCGAAGACATGCACGTCGTCGTTGATCTCGTTGAACGATCCGCCTTGGCCGTTGTAAAGCCCGGCGCTGAGCAAGCCGTAGTTGCCCGAGCCTTTGTAGCCTTTCTCCAGCACGTCCTTGAAAAAGTCCTGAGCCCACGTCGGGGTGTAGAAGAAGTAAACGCCCAGATCGCGTTCGTTGCGGACGGCACTGTTGAGACTGTCGGCTCGGTCCAGCGGAATTCGGTTCGAACTGGACTGTAGATTCTCCCAGCCATACGGAACTTTCGACTGACCGACTCGAATGCGAAGTTCCTTTTCGTCGTCCAGGTAGAAGTCGCCGTACCAGTCGCGAATCTGCACGAACTGATTGTTCGGATCGGCGGAGGAACCGGGAGAAGACGCGAAGTCCGGCTGCAAGTACACATAGAGCCGTTCGTGAACGTCACCGGAAATGATGACGCGGGCACGGCGAATCAGGAAATTCTGATTGTCAGCCAGCGACCGATCTCCAACGTACTGAGCCGTAGCCGAGTCCTCTTCGAGGTGCGTGACTTCGTTGAGCCGGAATTGGGCATAGCCTCGGATGCTGAGCTTGTCGAACCACTTCTTGGGTTTGGGTGCTTCCGGCTTCGAGGGATCTTTGAGGGCTTCCATCAAGGCGGATGTCGAAAGAGTCTGCTCGCGAACGATGCCGATTTCGGGATCGTGAGCGAAGAACATCGGAGCCATGTGCAACGGATTGAAGCCAGCTTGTTGAATCGGCGACGGCGATTCCCGCAGCGTTTGATTCTGCGATTGCAATTCTGCGATCTGCGCCTCAGCTCGCTCCAGTCGTTGCCAGTAGTCCCCCGGATCGGTCGGTTGAATTCCCAGAGCCGGAGCCTCTGAGTCTGTTTGCAGTCGAGCCGGCTCTTGGGCCCAAGCGGCCGTGCCGCACCACAAGCTTGCCGAACACAGCCACGCCAGATGCTTGCGCAGATTGATCATGTCGCGAATCCTTTCACACTGGTTGCCAACGCCGCCGCGAGTCCCTTCGCAGCTTGAATCAAAACACCTGTGGATTGCCAAAACCGCACTCGAAGTTCGCGGCGGCCTCAACAATCGGCACGGAGGTAACAATCGGAAGGATCCGTTTCCTCGGCAAAACCGGCTCGATTGAGAGTGCCGGTTCTTAACAATGTTAAGACGACCAATCGTTACAACCGTCACAGTCTTACAGCCGTTGAGGCGAACAGCAGGATGCTTCGGCAAGATTTGCTCGTGCTGCGAACTCGATACTGTGCCGTACCAGCACGACGCGCCAGCGAGTGGTTGTTTTCTGAGATTTCGACCACTCGCTGGCGCGTCGTGCTGGTTTTGAAACCACTTTCAGGACTCAGCGCCGGCCTCAAAATCGTCCGGCGGTTCCATCGCGGCGACGATCGACTCGTCGAACATCTCGTTCAGAAACCGGGACGGGATCGACTCGCGGAGCTTGCCCCATTTCTTGCGGAACTGGGCGCGGGTCAGCGTCAGCGAGTCTTTCGCTCGCGTGACGCCGACGTAGCAGAGGCGGCGCTCTTCGTCGATGCCTTGCGGCGTCGCGTCTTGAGCCTCGACCGAACGGCGATGCGGCAGCAAGCCCTCTTCGAGGCCGACGAGGTAGACGCGATTGAATTCGAGTCCCTTCGCGGCGTGAATCGTCATCAGCCGTACGCCGCGCTGTTTGAGCTGCTCGTCCTTGTCCGATTCGCTGTCGCGGTCGGAGAGTGTGATGTTGTCGAGGAAGCCGCTCAGCGTCGGTTCGTCGGTGTTGGCGACGTAGTCTTTGACCGTGTCGATCAATTGCTCGACGGTGTTCTGCCGACCGAGTTGTTGCTCTGGTTCCTTGTACTGTCGCTGGATTTCGAGGTCGTAGTCGATCGTTTCCAGCAGCGAGTGAAACGTCTCGGCCATGTGCTTGGGCGATTCGTCGAATCGGCGGCGAAAGTCGGTCAGCAGGGTCGCGAACGACTCGACGGCGTCGGCGGTCTTCGGGGTGAGATCCTTCGCCTCGCGGAGTTCGGGGACAGCTTCGAAGAACCGAACCTTTTGCTGCACAGCTCGTGAGAGAATCTTCTCGACCGAGGTGTCGCCGATGTTGCGGGCCGGAGTGTTGATGATCCGCAGCAACGATTGCTCGTCGAGCGGCTGCGAGATCACTCGCAGATACGCCAGCAGGTCGCGGACTTCCTTGTTGTCGAAGAACGACCGCTCGCCAAGCAAGACGTACGGAACTTTGAAGCGGCGAAGCTGCACCTCGAACACACGCGGCTGCTCGTTGGTGCGGAACAGGATCGCGAAGTCGTCTGCCTTCGCCCGTTCGTGGCGCAGATTGAAGTCGATCTCGCGGACGACGGTTTCGGCTTCGAGTTCTTCGTTTTCGTACTCGCGATATCGGACGGAGCCGGGCAGCGTCCGCGACGCGATGAGCTGTTTGTCGTGGCGGTTGCGGTTGTGTTTCACGAGGCTGTTGGCGAGGTCGATGATTTGCTCGGTGCAGCGATAATTCTCTTGTAGGCGGACGACCTTCGTGCCGGGAAAGACCGTCGGAAAGCCGAGGATGTGCGCGATGTCCGCTCCGCGCCAGCCGTAGATTGACTGGTCATCGTCGCCGACGACGCAGAGATTGAGATGCGGTCGGACGAGAGCCTCGATCAAATCGAACTGCGAGCCGTTGGTGTCTTGGTACTCGTCGATCTGCACATGGTCGAAACGCCGCTGATGCTTTTCGAGCACGTCGGGATGCTCTTCAAACAGCCGATTCGTCAGCAGCAACAAGTCGTCGAAATCGACCGAGCCGGAGGACTTCAGAATCGACTGATATTTTTTGTAGCCCATCGCCGCGACGACATCGCCGTCGTGTTCGACGAACTCGCTGGCCTCGGTGGCGAGCACTCCTTGCGACTTCCATTGGCTGATGCGATTGACGAGATCGCCCGGCCGCATCTGCTTCTCACCGATGCGCAGGTCGCGCAAGGCTCGGCGGGCGGCAGATTCTTGATCGCCTCGATCGTAGATCGTGAAGTTCTTCGGGTAGCCGAGCGACTCGATGTCCTGCCGCAGCACGCGGACACAGAAGCTGTGAAAGGTCGAGATCCACGGCTTTCGTTTCGGCTTGCAACCGCTCGGCCCAGACAGCAGCGTGAGCGCCCGTTCCTGCATTTCCTTCGCGGCTTTGTTCGTGAACGTCACCGAGAGGATTCGTTCGGGGTCAATTCCGGAACGAATCAGGTTCGCGATGCGGAACGTGATGACGCGAGTCTTGCCGGTGCCGGCCCCCGCAAGCACCAGCAGCGGGCCTGACAGCGTCGAGACCGCGTCACGCTGCGCGGCGTTGAGTTTCGAGAGGTCGTCCATGGAGCGAGCGGAGAATGCGGAGTTCGGAATGCGGAACGAAAAGCGAACGCATTCTTGTCAGTCGTCGTCCGGCAACCGAAGCACCGGCTCGTCGCCGTCGTCCGCGAGCGGAGCATCGGCCTGGACGCGATTGGCCTCTTGAGCCTCTTCCGTCAACAGTGTCGAGAACTTGCGATCGACATCACTAGGCTTTAACGGCGATTCGGTTTCGACCGGCAACTCGCTTTCAATTTCGATGCCGTCAAATTCGTCGGCCGATTCGCTGTCCGCTGCAACCGCGTCGAGCTTGTGCCCTTCCACTTCGATTTCGATGCCGTCGAATTCATCCTCGATGACGATGTCGGGAGACGCGGATTTGGGAATAGGTTTGGGTGCAGGCGTTTTCGTCTTGTTGGGATTGGATTTCGCAACTGGAGCTTTCGGCTCCGCCGGCTTACTGGAGGTCGGCCGTGGCTTCGTCGGTGCGGACTCCTCTCGTTTTTCTTTTGGAGGTGCCGTCGTCGTTGGGATCGTCTTGGGCTTGTCGACTTTGGTCGTCCCTTCGCCGAACAAAATTTGCTCGAAGAAGTCGTCGTCCTCTTTGGCCTTTTGAGCTTTGGCGGCAACGGCGGCTGATCCGTCTTTGGTTTTCGCGGCCTTGGCCTTGGCGGAAGCGGCCTTGAGTTTCTGTTCCATCTGCCTTTTGGCTTCGATCTCTTCGTGAGCCTTTCGCAGCGGGATGAGCATCTCGGACATGGTCTGCCAACGGTCGGTCGGGTTGGTTTGCAGACCCTTCATGATGACCTCGGCAACGCGCGGGTCGATGTGCGGCGTGAACTGCGAGATCGGTTTTGGGGGCTTGTTGATGTGCTGCAACACCGTTTCCAATGTTTCTTGATCGGGCACGTCCCACGGCAAGCGCTTCGCAAACATCTCATAGGCCGTGACCGCGAACGAGAAGATGTCGATGCGTTGGTCGGTACGCTGCCGCTTGATCAATTCCGGAGCCATGTAGTTGGCAGTGCCAGTGCGGTTGCCGGGCTTTTGGAAATCGGGCGTGTTGGGGACCACCAAGCCGAAGTCGATCAACTTGACCATGTTGTCCGGATCGACCATCACGTTGCGTGGGCAGAGGTCGCGGTGAATCCAGTTTTGTCGGTGCAAATAATCGAGTGCCTCGCCAAGCTGAATGACGTAGTTCAGGCAGTTGTCACGCATCTGCTCGTTCTGGACATCGACCAGATAGCTCAGGCTCAGCCCTTCGATGAAGTCCATGACGAGGTATTGTTCGCCGTCAGTTGTGATCCCGTGCTCGATCGTGTGGACGATGTTGGGATGCTGCAAGCTGGCTGCGATGTCGCCTTCGATGGGCTTTTTGAGTCCGACGAAGCGAGCCTCGAACCGCTCAGTCTTCATCTTGTCGAGCACTTTGACCGCCAGCATTCGCCCGGTCATGTTGTCACGAGCACGCCAGACCTTCGACATGCTCCCTTGGCCGACTCGCGACAACAGTTCGAAGCGCCGAGCGACATCGACTTTCGCGACTCTCGACTTTTTAGCGAACAGATTTTTGAGGAAGTTGGCCATGTCGGAATTCGGAAGTGGAAGGACGGAATGCGGAAAGGATGCGAAGGCCAAAAGGCAGACGAGGTAACGACTGTGACGTTCCGAATTCCGCCTTCGTCTCACGCTCCGCAGTAGTCGATGATGCGGGCGATTTCGGT